>JAGCUM010000036.1 GCA_017962865.1 Spirochaetales bacterium | reverse complement strand
GATGGTTCCGAGCTCCCTTCTCTCGAGCACGTATGTGACACCGAAATTCTTCCACGGGTCGATGTTCTTGGAAAGGTCCACACTCTCCTTCACAGGCATGGCGCCCATCGTCACGATTCTGTCGACGTGCGAGTACACTGCGCTCACATCGTCTGCCTTGAACATATCCGTAATCAGGAACTCATCCCTGAGCTCCTCCGTAGTCATTCTCTTGAAAGGCTCCTTGCCGGTCGAATATCTGATGTCCATATAATCTCCTTGGATACTGTTTTGTGATATCCTAATTAATATAATTCATTTGCGACGTTCTATCAAATGCTATATCATATCCGTATGTTGGATTTAGGATTCAGAACACACGATTTCGGTCGCAAATTCGCCACCGCAGATGAGATCGGAGAGCTTGCAAGCTCCTTCCGTCGCCCCGCATGTCTTCATTTCGCCCCCTACAAGGCCTTCGACGATGCCCCCAAGCCCCTCACCGACGAGTGGGCAGCAGCAACCCGCAAGGCACTTGCCGCACACGATGTCAGGGTCGCCATCCTCGGATGCTATATCAACCCGGTCCATCCACAGGCCGATACCCTTGAGACCGAGCTTTCCAAGTTCGAGAACGGCATAGAAGTGGCCAATGCACTCGGCGCAGGCCTGGTAGCCACCGAGACCGGATCGCTGGATGCGAGAAACATCCGCTGCGAGGACACCTGGTCCGACAAGAACTGGGCACGCTTTCTCAAAATCGTGGAGCGCCTTCTGAAGAAAGCCGAGAAATACAATGTCGTAATGGCCCTTGAGGCTGTCGCGGACAAGAACACCATAGATAATCCCGAGCGCATGTTCCGGGTCATGGAGACCTTCAAGTCCCCCAACCTGCGCTGCCTCTTCGATGCGGTCAACATCATGCCCATCAAGGGAATCGACGATTTCTACAGCTGGTACGACGAGGCCGTTGCCATGCTTGCCCCCTACATCAGGGCAATGCACCTCAAGGACTACGTCTGGGCAGACTCCATGCCCAACTACCCCTATGCCGTGGGACCGGTGAAGAAAGGCAACATCGCAATCGGCGAAGGCCTGATGCCCTGGAAGACCATCTTCGGAATCTACAAGAAGTACAAGGTGGACAACGTGCCCATGACCCTTGAGAACTTCAGGCCCGAAACCCTTGCACAGAGCCTTCAGTACATCGAGAAAACCTACGCAGAAGCCTGATCATCTGCCGGCATTCCTGCACGAAATCAGGATATGCATGAGAGCGAACAAAAGCGCCGAGACAATCAGAAGAACAGACCGACTTATCACCCCGCTGAACAGGAACACCACAGAAGGTATGACAGAAAGAGCCAAAGCTCTGAACATGTTGTTTTTCTTCCAAAGCACAATCCAGAGAAGACAATATGCAAAAACAAGAACGGCATCGACTATCAGATAGACGGTAAAGGCTTCGTCCGACCACCAGCCGAACCAGGTTCCGGGAATGTTGATCACCATGAAGCCGAAGCAACCGAATCGCCCAACCTGCTCAAGAGTTTCAACTGTCCTGTTCTGCCATCTGTTGGCAAAACCGTCTTTGCATTTTATGGCAAAGACGATATTCGGAACCATGATTATTACCATGAATACCAGGCCGTAGATATTGAACCATTCCATCATTTTCTCTTCAGTCCCTTCAGGTAGTCCTTCTGTTCCGGTGAAATTCTATAGCTTTCGACGGCCTTCTGGATTGCCTTGTTGTGCGTCCATATATCAAGCTTTCTGTCTTCAATGAATGGAAGAATGGCCTCATACTGCTTTGCAAGAGCAGTGGCGAAATACCAGGCGATCATCATGTTCACATAGTATTCATCGGACCTGATTGCAGCGACCATATCCGGATATCTGATGTCAAAATCATCATCGAGATAATGCTCCATCAGCATCCCGATGGCGAACCTGATCATATAGGTCTTATCCGATTTCAGCCAGATTCTTATCTGATCCAGCAACTGAAGACGATGCTTCTTGAACACCTTCGGTGACATCTGGTCGCATGTTGCCCAGTTGTCCACATAAGGCAGGAAGCGGTTCACTTCTTCAATACATCTGTCATAATCCTTAATCTCCGAAATAATAAAGGCATGAAGCTGATTCTCATCGAAATACTTATGCGGAAAGTCTGAAAGAAAAGTGGAAATACCTTCTTCCTTCAGAAGCGTCTTTGCATAGCTCCTGAGCTCGGGAGTCCTCACCCCTATCACCGTTTCCGGATCCACTGTCGGAAAGAGCTTTACCTGAAATGATCTGTACTTTTCATCCTGCATCGAAAGCAGGTTTTTCCTGATATCGTCAATCATTTTCTCTTCTTCGGAGCAGGCAGTTCATCATACATGGCTTCAACCAGATTCTGCAGGAACTCCCGGTCCTCAATGTTGTCCACAGCAATCATGGGCTTTGCACCCTCATACGGGATTTCCATCTGTGCTTCCGGCATCATCTTCAGGGCCGATCCGACGGGCTTCACCAGAAAGCGGTCGTCATAGATGCCACCGACAATCTTATCCTGGTAATAGATAATGTACTCCCCCATCATGGCCCTGCTGGAGATCCCGCCCAAAGAGGACAGCTGCTCCAGGATAAAATCCAGATATTCCTTACTTGATGCCATCACCTATTCTCCTGTATCCGTTCTGGAATTCCTTGCCCTCATCATAAGCGTCGATTTCGGACTTCAGCAAATCCCCTTTTCCGTCATATCTGTAGTATCTGCCGCTTTCGGCTACGATCTCGAGAATGCAATAGTCCTCGTCATCTATTCCCTTGGGATAGTATTTCTCATCGCCATCGTTCCAGAGAAGCTCCTTGTACTCTCTTTCAAGGTGGACTACTGCCTTGCCATACAGACAAAGGCCTTCAAAGGTCCTGTCATCCGAGAAATAGAGACAGACATCGCTGTTCTTCAGGAGGCTTTGGACATGTGAGGAACTCGTGTTGGTTGAAATCAGATGCCTGCCCAGTCCTTTATGCCACACGCAGAACACCTTGCGGACATTCTGCCTGCCTTTTTCATCAGTATAGCCGATTGTGGCGAACAGAGACCTGTCTATCAGATTCATCATCTCGTCGTATGTCATGGTTCCATATTACTCCACTTTCACAGTTCCCGCACCATGATGTATTCGTCATCCTTGTCTATAAGAACTTTGAAGCCCAGAGATTCATATAACCGGACTGCACGATTTGCTTTCTGAATCGAAAGAGATACTTTCCTGTATCCTTTTTCCTTCAATATCTCCAGCATCTTTTTCATCATTGCCGTCCCGTAGCCCTTGCCACGGTATTCTTCATAAAGAGAAATCGCCAATGACGGAGTCTCATCATTCACATGACCGTAGTCATCCATGATCCTCGTCCAGACAGCACCGACGACCTTGTCATCAACTTCGGCCACGATGCAATTGTCATCCGCTTTGCTCCCGAAGTCTTCATAATACATGGACAGTTCAGGCTTATAGATGATAGACCTTGGAAACGGTTCTGCACCCATGGGCACATAGAGGGCCTCGTACAGGAAATCCTTCAACAGTTTTTTTTCTTCATCCCTGAGTAATCGTAATTCCACTTTTCACCCCAAAACGAATCAATGCTTTCATAGCAAAACAACTAGATTCCTGTTTTCCTTCGTTTTTGTTGTTTTTTACACCTTAAAAACAACAATTTCAGCCTTTTTCATTATTCTAGTTGTTTTGTAGGGACTGTCATCTGCAAAAAACAACAATTATCAAAGATTCCCGGATTCTAGTTGTTTTACAATCTATACCACCAAACCTATCACGGTTCTTTCCAGAATCCGCCCTTGTGGAAGTTCTCGTTTCCAAGCGGTTTGGCCGTCAGCTTGAACATGACACATCCGTCAGGACAGACGATGGTCTTGCTGTACTTGCCGTCCCCGCCTAGGTTCTCGAGGTCTCCGCCGCTGCGGACCGCTTCCATAAGGGGGTAGAGCATCATCATGGTCTTTGAGCAGATGCCGTAGCCGTCCTTGTTTACAGGACAGCCGTAGGTGCATTTGTAGCAATCCCCTATCTCCTCACCGTTGCGGCAGTATCTCTCGGTATGGTCCCCGCGCAGAAACCCCGTCACTTCAACGGTGAATTCATACTCCTCGTCATACCATTTCTTCATATCAGACTCCTTACAGCTTGCTGCGGATGATTTTTCCGCTGGTGGTCTTGGGAAGCTCGTCACGGAACACCACAAGTCTCGGGTACTTGTACGGAGCCGTATGCTCCTTGACGTAGTTCTGGATCTCCTTCTTCAGCTCATCCGTAGGTTCGGTTCCCTTGGTAAGAACGATACTGGCCTTGACGATCTGACCGCGCACCGGATCAGGAGCCGGCGATACGCCGCACTCGAGAACATACGGAAGCTCCATGATGACGATCTCGATCTCAAACGGTCCGATCCTGTAGCCTGAACTCTC
>JAGCUM010000035.1 GCA_017962865.1 Spirochaetales bacterium | reverse complement strand
GTTTACTGAAGGGTCCAGAATCGGGTCTATGGTGTTGATCCAGTTGCTTGCCGAAGGCGATGTGCTGCGTCCGAGGAAGAACCTGACTATCAGAAGTACAATCAACAAAAACAGAAGGAACGAAAACAGCGATCTCCAGAGTGCATTGATCAGGATTGCAAGGATGACCCAGACAGAGAGGCTTCCGATTTCGGCGAACATCCCGAGAACGCTTCTGACGAAGTTCAGGAGAACCAGTGCCAGAACCGGAGTCAGGTCCAAGGAAGACCTGCGGAGCGATTTCACCCCGCTGAAAAGGTGCAGATAGGGATCGCAGATCTTGCCGAGGACCATATCTGCATTAGCAAGGCCGCTCGGATGATTGGGATCCTCCTGATTATAGCCGTAACCGCCGTTACCGGACCTCCAGCCATAGCTTCTGCTGAAGAACAGAATCCAGGAGATGATTATCCTGATAAGGATGATCAGGGAGTACACTCCCAGCACCCAGGAAACAAATGAACAGATTCCCCGTAGAAATTCCATATTATCCTCACTCGCAGTACACGTCGTGTACGCTCTGACACTCCCTCAGTTCCTTCATCAGTTCCCTGGAGCCATCCACAGTGAACTTCTCGCCTGCAACGATTTTCTGAGGCTTTCCTTCCAGTTTGCCGTCCTCGTCCGTTCCCTTGTACACACAGAGTACGAAATCCGCAGTTCCGCGGTGGTTTTTCACGACGTTTCTGATCTCACGAAGGGAATCTCGTCCGGCATAGATGCTGTGGTCGATCTCGACATAGACCCTGCGCGGCCTCTCGCTCTTCATCTGGTTGGGATCCACGAAAACGACATCCGCGGAGAATCCCAGGTTGCCGTTATAGAGTTTGTACCGTCCGCTCACGGCAATTATCTTTCCGGCAACAACACCGACCGAACACATGGCCCACTGCTTGGCGAAAACCGTCACTTCCTGCCGGCCGTTGTAATCCTCGATGACAAGACGTCCCATCTTGGTTCCGGTCTTGGTCATCACCTCCTTGCGTTCGGTCACCATGCCGACAAGGTCATAGCGAACTCCCTCGTTGATTCTCTCGGGCTTGGAAAGGTCCAGCTTCACGCAGTTCTCCCAAAGAGTCCTGTAAGTATCAAGAGGATGGCCCGATACATAGAATCCCAGATAGTTCTTCTCTATCTCAAGCTTTTCCATGAACTCATAATCAGGCTGGATCTTCATCTCGAAGTTCGTAGTCTCGTCCTCGAAACCTGCGAACAGCAGATTCTGGCCCATGCTCTGGGCTTCCTTGTCATTCTGGGTGAACTTGATTGCAAGCTCGTAGTTCGCAAGAAGCGTAGGTCTGTTGTAGCCGAAGCAGTCGAATGCCCCGGAGTTGATCAGACCTTCAAGCACATTGGAGCTGAGGATCTTCTGGTCGCTTCTCTTGATGAAATCCAAAAAGTCCTTGTAAGGCCCGTTGGCCTGTCTCTCATCCAGAATCATCTGTACCGAGGTCGGCCCCAGACCCTTTATGCCCGCAAAGCCGTAGACAAGCTTTCCGTCAACGACGTTGAAGTACATATCGGAATCATTGATGTTGGGAGGAAGAATACTTACTCCCTGATTCTTCACATAATCCAGATACTCCTGATACTTATCGGTGGAGCCTATTTCGTTGGTGAGGTTGGCCGCAAGGAACTCTGCCTTGAAGTGGCACTTGAGATATGCGGTCCTGTATGCCAGAACCGTGTAGCATACGCTATGACTCTTGTTGAAACCGTACTTGGCAAAGGGTTCCAGCATGTGGAATATATCCTCGGCATGTTGCTGGGAGTGGCCGAGAGCCATTGCGCCCTGGATGAACTTCTCGCGCTGGGCAGGCATCTCCTTGACCTTCTTCTTTCCCATGATCTTTCGCAGCGTATCTGCTTCACCGAGAGTGAAGCCTGCAATTATCTGGGCAACACGCATGACCTGCTCCTGATAGACTATGACACCGTACGTGGGCTTCAGAAGGTCTTCAAGCGACGGATCGGGATACTGTATGGGGATTCTCCCCTGCTTGGAATCAATGTAGCGCGGAATATATTCCATGGGGCCCGGTCTGTACAGGCTGACCATGGCGTCGAGTTCCTCGAACTTGGTCGGTTCAAGATGCCTGAGGTTCTTCTGCATTCCCGGACTTTCAAGCTGGAACACCATCATGCTGTCGCCTCTGGACAGCATCTCGAATGTTTCCCTGTCGTTTTCAGGAATCTTCTCGATATCGAAATCCGGCAATCTCCTTCGGATCAGGCGCTCTGTGTTCCGGATCAGCGTCAGGGTCTTCAGACCAAGGAAGTCCATCTTGACCAGACCGCATCGCTCGAGGTTGTTCATGGTGTACTGCGTGGTGATGCCGCCGGACTTCGGGTCCTTGTAGAGCGGCACATAGTTCTTCAGTGCCGTCTGCCCTATGACAACGCCGCAGGCGTGGGTCGAAACATGCCTTGCGAGGTTCTCCAGACGCAGAGAGACATCAAAAAGTTCTTCATAAACTCCACCTCGGGCCCTCGTTTCCTGAAGTTCCGGGGTTACGCGGATTGACCATTCCAGAAGGGATGTCACATGTTCTGCCTTGGCTTCGTCGGGCAATACATCGAGAATGTACTTCGTGATTCTGTTGGACTCGTCGAACGGGATATCCAGGACTCTTGCAACATCCTTGACGACGGCTTTTGCCTTCAGGGTTCCGAACGTTGCAATCTGTCCTACCCTGTCCACCCCGTAGTGCTCCGTAACGTAATCAATGACGCTCTGGCGGCCTTCGAAGCAGAAGTCGATATCGAAATCGGGAAGAGAGACTCTTTCGGGATTAAGGAATCGCTCGAACAGGAGGTCGTACTTGATGGGGTCCACGTTCGTGATATCAACACAGTATGCGACCATCGATCCGGCTCCGGATCCGCGGCCTGCACCTACCGGAATTCCGTGTGTCTTTGCCCAGTAGATATAGTCACGCACGATCAGGTAGTAACCGTCGAATCCCATCTTGAGGATTACGCTCAGCTCGTAGTTGAGCCTGTCTTCCAGAACCTTCTTCTGCTCGGGGTTGTTCTCATAGCCCGGATAGCGCCTTCTCAGGCCGTCCCAGGAAAGGGCGGTCAGGTATTCCTTTGTATCCTTGTACTGGCTCGGGACATCTACGCTCGGAAGAAGAGGTCCGGGGACTTTGATTTCGCACTTGCAGCGCTCTGCAAGCTCCACGGTGTTGGAGATTGCGTCCGGGTATTCGGAGAAGAGCTCGGCCATCTCGTCCGGGCTCTTCATATAGAACTCTTCGGTCTGGAAGCGCAGACGGTCCTCGTCGGACTTCTTCTTTCCTGTTCCTATGCAAAGAAGAATATCATGCGCATTGGCATCGGCCTTATCGATGTAATGGATATCGTTGGTGGCAACCAGCTTGATGCCCAGGTCGCGGGCCAGCTTTACCAGTTGCGGAAGTACCCTCACCTCTTCCGGGATGAAGTGGTTCTGGATCTCGATGTAGTATCGGTCTCCGAACAGGTTCTTGTACCAGCGTGCGGTCTCGTAGGCCCCTTCCACGTTGCCGTCGAGCAGCTTCTGGGAAATCTCGCCTGCAAGGCATGCGGAGGTACAGATAAGTCCCTCGGTATGCTGAGCCAGAACCTCGTTGTCGATTCTCGGCCTGTAATAGAAACCTTCCAGATAGGCGATACTGTTGAGCTCCATGAGGTTGTGCTAGCCCTTGTCGTTCATGGCAAGCAGAATCAGGTGATAATAGTGGTTTCCAGCCTCCTTGGAAGCACGACCGTCCGGATTGATGTAGAACTCGCACCCCGGAATCGGCTGGATTCCGGCTTTCTTGCAGGCATCGTAGAAATCCAACACGCCGAACATGTTTCCATGGTCGGTAATCGCAAGGGCCTTCATGCCGTATTCCTTGGCCTTTGCTATGTATTTTGAGATCGATGCCGCTCCATCCAGAAGCGAATAGTCTGTATGGTTATGAAGATGTACGAATTCTGTCATGGTAATCTAAATGTAACAGAAAAACATTGAACTGGAAACTGAAAGAGAGAACTAAAAAGCTGTAAATCAACCGATCAATAATGCGGCGGCCGGCGGTTGGGTCTGGCCTCCGAATCAAGCTCCTCGATTCGCTTGTTCAGGGCCTCGTTCTGCTTCTCCAGCCTGGTGATGGCAGCCTGCTGGGCGGAGACAATCTCGTTGAGCTCCCTGACAGTATCCTGAAGGTACACGATGTCGGTCTCTATCTTGATCAGCCTGTCGTTGTCCATGATGCCTCCGTTTGTTGCGCTCTGTTGCTAAAAATGTTGCATTTTGTTGCTGACCCTAATTATAATATGGTTGTATTTTTGTTGCAATAAAGAGGTTTTCGATGAAAGGTGATCGCGTAGCGCAACTTGAACTGATACTCAGAAGCCACCCGGAAGGGCTTCGCAAATCCGATATAGCAAGACGGATCGGCGTGCACAGAAGCACGGTCGGCCGCTACATAGAGGAACTGAAGCAGTACAGCGAGATCTACGAGGACAACAGCCTCATCAAGATTGCTCCCGGCACTGACGATGAGCCTCTTGCCCTCAGCGTATACGAGAGCCTTGCCCTCAACATGGGAGTCGAGATCCTTCTCAAGAACTCGGAGTTCCGCACCCCGCACCTTGCCTCCGGACTTCGCAAGATCGCAATGGGTATGCAGGGCTATGCCCCCAAGGTCAGCGCCAACATCATGGGCATTGCAGACCAGATCGAGGCCGAAGCAAACCAGAGCAACAGCCGCAGCAGCGAAATCCTGGAAGTCCTCATCGATGCCTGGGTATCGGGCAGAATCGTCAGGATAATCCATTCGACCAGAGACAGTGAGGAAGAAACGGAGCTGGCCCCCTACTTCATCGGTTTCGTCGAGAACGAGAAAGGCCGCAACCCCGTTACAGTAACAGGCCGCCTGCGCCACACAACCGAGATAGTCACCCTTGATATCACCAAGATCAAAAGCGTGGCCATCCTGAACGAAACCTACACCATTCCCGATAACCTGAAGGCTTTCCGCAGGATGGAGACCCCTGCCAATCCCGAGTATGTGGTCGATACCATTCCCCTGGCACTTCTGGTCAAGCAGAAGAGCGCCCTGAACTCCTTCGACACCCTCTCCCACGGTGAAATCAGAACCGAAAGACGTCCCTACGGCACCATGATCTGCCGCTTCGATGCGGAGAACTCCATCGAGCTCATTCTTCGCATCATCCAGTGTGGCGATGCAGTCGAGATCCTCGAACCGGTAAAGTTCAAGAACAAGTTCACATCCTATCTCAGAAGCATTCTGGAAATCT
>JAGCUM010000034.1 GCA_017962865.1 Spirochaetales bacterium | reverse complement strand
AATTGCCTTGCTCATCGTGAATACTCCGTGCGGACAGGCAAACAGGGCCTTTATTACAAGCAGCGAGGTCTCGGCATCGATGGCCTTGTCGAAACGTTTTGCCCCATGGGCGGAGCACCTCTTATCGAGGGTGAATCCGGGTTCCTCTATCTTATATTCCTCTCTGATTTCCTCGAAGGTCTTCACAAGCTTTCCGACGACAGCGTGCTTGTCCTTCTCGGGAACACATATCGAACAACCTGCACTGAAGGGGATGACATTCCTCTTGGTTCCGCCGTTGAAGGAAGCCAGCATGAACGGGATTCCCGTTTCCTCGATAGAATAAAGCATCCTTGAAAGGGCGCAGATTGCGTTCAGATGCTGCTGATGGATTTCTCCTCCGCTGTGGCCGCCCTTGAGGCCAGAAAGCGAGAATTCAAGGGTGTCCCAATCTGCAGGCACGTCTTCCAATTCGTAGGAGGCCTTGCCAACCAGATCGATTCCGCCTGCGCAGCCGATGAAGATTGTTCCTTCATCCTCGCTGTCGACGTTTATCATCTTCTTGCTTCTGATGAGGCTTCCGTCCAGCCCGTATGCTCCGTTCATTCCCGTTTCCTCGGCGAATGTGAAAAGGGCCTCAAGCGGGCCGTGCACACAATGTCTGTCCGTGAACAGGGCCATGGCTATGGCAATGCCGATTCCGTCATCTCCGCCGAGGCTGGTATCCTTGGCCTTGAGGAAGTCTCCGTCCTGGTAGACTTCAATCGGATCCGTAAGGAAATCGTGGGTGCTTTCGGGGGTTTTGACACAGACCATGTCCATATGGGCCTGAAGAGCCACATACGGGATGTCCTCAAAGCCCGGAGTTGCTTCTGCCCTCACTATGATGTTTCCGGCAGAGTCCCTGATAGCCTCGAATCCGTTTTCCTTCGCCCAGGCGAGAAGGTACTGTCTCATTCCTTCCTCGTTTCCCGATTCTCTGGGAATCTTGCAGATTTCCCCGAAGTACTCGAACATGTCCATATATTGCTCCTCTAGAATTTGTATATAATTTTGCTAGCGTTATACTATCATTTCTTATAGACAAGCTTTCCGCCGACAAAGACATCGGTTGCATTGAAATCTTCATCGAAGACCGCTATGTCCGCAAGTCTGCCTTTGGCAAGAACTCCGATTTCCCCGAAACCGTAGACCGATGCGGGGTTCTCGGTTGCCATCCGTACCGCCAGGGCCTTGTCTCCTATCCAGGACGCGACATTTCTGACTGCAGTATTCAGAGTCAGGGCCGAACCGCAGAGAACGGACGGATCGCGTTCCATCACGAAGGCGCCTCTTTCCCCGAGCACGACGGGATCCCCGTTTGCAATGTAGTGACCGGGACCGAGGGCAGTGGGCTTGAGGCTGTCCGTAATCAGGACCACCTTGTCCTGCGGTTTGGATTTTATCAGGAAGGCAACAAGGTCCCTGTGGACATGGATGCCGTCGGCAATCAGCTCGCAGTGCATATTGTCATGGAAGAGCGCACACCCTGCGACACCCGGATCCTTGTGGTCCATGCGGCTCATTGCATTGAAGGTGTGGGTCGTATGCAATATCCCCAGATTCATGCCCCTGACAGCCTGGTCGTAGGTTGCATCGGAATGGCCCATCAGCAGGACAACGCCCTGTTTCCCGGCAATCGGGGTTATCTCTTCAACGCCCGGAAGCTCAGGAGCAATCGTCATTGCCTTGACATGGCCTTCACCTGCACGGACGAGGCGCAGGAAAGTTGTCACATCGGGATGAGTAAGGGCCTTGGGGTCCTGGGCTCCGCACTTCTTCGGATTAAGAAACGGTCCTTCAAGGTTGATACCGAGAATCCTGGCCCCGTTTTCCTTTCCGATTGCCTTTACTGCTTCGCATGTTTCCCTTTCCATCTTGTCCGCACTTCCGGCATAGAGGGTGGGGAAGAAAGAGGTTACGCCGAACCGGGCAAGCGTTTCGGACATTCCGAGAACACTCTGCACATTGCAGTCATCGGGTCCGTATCCGCCTATGCCGTGGATATGGGTATCGATCAGACCCGGAGTCACCAGGCTTCCGTTGACGTCCAGGCTCTCGCACTCACCGTACTTGGCCTTGTCGAAATCGGCCATACTGAAGACATCGGCTATGCGTCCGTCTTCATTGATGAACAGACCGCTCCGGTCCCGGATCGTACCCGAAGAGACCAGAGTTGCATTGATTATCAGTCTTTTCTTGCAGTCGGCTTTCATGGTTTCTAGTCTACTTGTGCAAAAGGACCTTTGCAAGGTCTGTCCGGCCTGCCTTCTTCAGGGCTTCAAGCACCAGCGGACGGTTTTCGCTCTTGTTGAACTGGAGCAGTGCCCTCTGAAGATTCGCATCCCTTCCACGCGGGATATAGACTTCACGGAAGTTCTCTCCGGGACGCGGATCCAGGCCGGTGTAGTACATCGTGGTTGATACCGTGGACGGAGTGGGGTAGAACTCCTGTACCTGATCGGGGACAAAGCCGTTCTTCTTCAGATAGAGGGCAATCTCGATCGCGCTTTCAAGGGTTGCCCCGGGATGTGCGGCAATCAGGTAGGGAATGATGAACTGCTTCTTGCCCTGCCTCCTGTTCTCCTCGAAGTAAGCCTCCATGAATCTGTCATAGACTTCCACGGGGCTCTTGCCCATGCAGTAGAGAACCTCATCGCAGATGTGCTCCGGGGCAACCTT
>JAGCUM010000033.1 GCA_017962865.1 Spirochaetales bacterium | reverse complement strand
CTTGCCTTCGTGTCGCAAGGTCCTGGATGCGTGGCTCCGATCCCGAAGGGGCGGCCATGAACATGGACAGGCTGAGGATTCTGAAGCAGCGCGTTGCCGAAGGACGCTATTTCGAAAAATGGATGAAGAAGAACCTCCTGGAAAACAGGAGACGCTGCCTTCTGACCGTCGAATCGGACAGTACATATGAAGAGAGACTTCAGGCAGAACTGCAGGAGAAGGCCGAGACCGGGGTAAAAGCAGGCCAGAAAGAAAAGAAAAGTTTCAGGAAGTTCGTCAACACCCCGGATTCTCCGGAGGATCTTGCCACCATTGAGAGGATAACCATCAGAGACCTTCCGAGGACCATCGCAAGATACCAGCAGAAGAGAACGGTCCTTCCGTCCGGGGCAAGGCTCTATGATTACAGGACCTTCACCCGCGGGATTGTCTACCTTTCCGTTGCATTCGATACCAGGGCTCTGAAACTTGAGGAAAAACGGCTTCTTCCGCTTCTTGTCAGGGCCATCCAGATGAGCGGTACGAAGAAGCATGATTTCACCTGGATAAGCACTATGATGAAGACCCTGACAGGCAGCTTCTTCATGTATCCTTATGCAGGCAGCGACGTACACCGCAAGCCTGTCAGCTGCGTCATGCTCAAGACCAAGATGCTGCTCTCCGATACTGAGGCTGCACTGGATCTGATAGGGGAGCTTCTGACCGAGCCGGATCTCTGTGATGAGACCAGACTGAGGGCCTCTCTTTCGGACATGGTGACCGAGTTCGAAAGCGGCTATCCCTACAGTGCAAGCTCCTATGCGGTGATGAATGCCTCGAGTGATTTCTCAGCCACCGCAATGGAGAGCGAGCTCAACATGGGGACCGCTCTCTGGTTCTATCTCGTGGACCTCAAGAAGGCTCTTGACGGCGGAAAAACCACCTACAAATCTTTGTCAGCAGCCCTTACTAAGTTGTGGGAGAAGGTCTTTGCACGGAGGACGATGACAGTCCATATCACCAGCGATGTAAAGGATGACAGTGTCTGTCAATTCGTTTCGGCATTTACAGATAGGTTTAGGGAAGGAAAGTTTGTAAGGACTTCTGACTATTACAGGAACTTCAAATCCGAGGCCATCTGCGGCTTGGATAAACCCAAGTGTTATGTTCTTCCTTCCGGTCCGGCTTTCAATGCACTGGCTGTCAGGTTCCCGAGAGACGGAGAGAGGTCTTTTGTTGCCGCGACATTGCTGGCATCGGTCTTGTCTTCGGGTTATCTCTGGGAGACCGTGCGGGGTGTGAACGGGGCCTACGGAGTGGAATGCCATGTGGACTCGATGGAGAATCTTTTCGTGTTTTCCTCCTATCGTGATCCGTCCGTGGACCTGACCCTGAAGACCTTCGGAAAGGCACTCGGACAGGAGATCGGAAGCTCTGAAATCGAGTATGCCGTGGTGACGATAATAGGCAGGGAACTGCGGCCGCGCACACCGCAGACCAAGAGCTCCGAGGCGTTCCGCAAGGTTCTTCTCGGAGTCAGTACGAACCTCTATCTGAAACGTCGCAGGCTTCTGCTGGACATGAAGGCCGAAGACCTGATGGAAATCGGAAGAAGCCTGACCGGTCATCTCGAGAGCGACGGAAGGTGCACCATCGTGTGCGGACAGGATATGGCAAGAAGCCATGGCTTTGAAAATGCCATTGCGCTTCCTCTGTAAAACGGAATAATATATAATTCACATAAGAGTTCCGCTTTGGAGGTGAGAATGCCTGTTACCACCATAGACTGGGTACGTGCGGTCGTTCAGATCTTGCTGCTGACAGTCTTCTTCTACAACATCTACATCGCCCTCGCACAGAACAGGGCGACCCAGATGATCAGGAACATCCTGATCTACATTGCAATCTATCTCATCTGCAGGCTGGCCGGCCTGTCGATTCTGGAGAAGCTCCTGGGACTAGGTGTCGTGCCCTTCGTCGTGTTCCTATGTGTTCTGTATCAGGCCGACCTCAAGAGGACCTTCACCCCCGGCTTCAGGCGCAACAGGCTTTTCAGAATCGGTGGAGTCCAGACTTCATCGGATCAGATCGAGACAATCCTCAATGCCTGCCAGCGTCTTGTTCAGTCCAAGCGCGGTGCTCTGATAGTATTCCCCCGCAAGCTGGCTCTCAAGAACATCATCGACAGCGGAACCAAGATGAATGCCGATATCTCCAGCGCCCTGATTGTCACGGTCTTCGACCACGATACACCGCTTCATGACGGTGCCATGATAATCCAGGGTTCCAAGATCATAGCCGCAGGATGCTACCTCCCGCTTTCAGGCCAGACCGACATCCGTGCAAGCTTCGGAACCAGACACCGTGCCGCTCTGGGTATGGCAGAGGAATCCGATGCTGCCATCATCGTCGTATCGGAGGAGACCGGAGCCATCTCGCTTGCCTGCAACGGCAACCTCTACTATGACCTTTCGCATGACGAGATCAAGAGCATGCTGCTTTCGCTGTTCAACTATCTCGATGTCCAGGTAAGTTCCGAGGAGGGCAGAAGCGATGCGCAGTAAGTTCTTCCAGAAGCTTTTCTACAACTGGCAGGTGAAGGTCATAAGTTTCCTTCTTGCGGTTCTGGTTTATTTCCTCCTCGTTTTCTCCATCCAGAGTACGAGGACGGTTTCGCTTCCTGTTGAAGTGGTGATGCCTGAAAGCTATGTCGCAACAAGCAACGTCCCCAAGAGCATCGACCTTGTAATCCAGGGTACCGAGGACCAGATCTATCTGATTGATGTGTCGCAGATATCGCTCAAGGTGGACTTCTCGATGGTCAACCGCGAGGGAGTCACGTATGCGACCGTCCAGATAAACATGGAAGAACTTGACTCTTATGTGGATACCTCAGCCATATCGATCTATACCAAGCCTTCACAGGTGAGAGTCTATTTCTCGGAAAAGGCAGGAGCCGGCAAGTGATTCTCGGAACCGGCATCGATGCAGTTTCCATCCAGAGAATGAAGAAGCTTCAGGGCAGGGTCCTGGAAAAGATGTTCAGCGCCTCCGAGCTTGCGGAATATGCGGCTCTGGAAAGTGCCCATGAGGATATCCGTGCCCAGTTTCTTGCTTCACGCTTTGCCGTGAAGGAGGCCTATTCCAAGGCCCGCGGGACCGGATTCTGCGAGACTGTGGTTCCCAATGAAATCTCGACATTGAAGGAAGAAGACGGAAGGCCGTACATCCTGCTTTCCGGAAAGACTCTGGACAATGCTCCGCACTGTGTGATCCATCTGACGATTACCCATGAGGAACCTCTGGCCATAGCGATGGTGATCCTGGAATCCGCATCTGATTCCGAGGAGGCCTGATGGCCCGCAGCGACTGGAGAAGACCCAGCGAGTTCTCTGTTCCCGAGGGGAGACGGCGTGTGGCATTGGAAGTCAGCTATGACGGCCGTGCCTTCAACGGCTGGCAGAGTCAGAACAACGCATTGTCGGTCCAGGACACGATTGCCGCCGCCTCTGAGCGTCTTCTCGGAGAGCGTAACATCGATGTGGTGGGAAGCGGCCGTACCGACAGCGGTGTGCATGCCTTCGGGCAGGTGGCCCATGTTGAGTTCGATACCTGCGATATTCCGGTGCGTGCCTTCTGCCAGGGCCTCAATGCGTTCCTGCCTACAACGGTACGCATCCGCAGAAGCTGGGATGTCGAGCCGTCCTTCCATGCCCGCTACAGTGCCATGGCCCGTGAATACAGATACTTCTGCAAGGTCGGAGAAGGGCATGACAGCTTCACCGAAGGTCTTGTGACCCTTCTTCGGGAGTTCCCGGATTTCGATCTACTGAACAGCTATGCCTCGCTTCTCGTGGGGACCCATGATTTCACGACCTTCGCATCTGCAAGGGACATCTGCCCCAGCAAGGTCCGTGACATATATGAATCGGAATTCAGCTGGGTCACATCCATCTACGGGGAGAAGGTCCTGTGCTATCGCAACTGCGGAAACGCGTTTCTGTATCACATGGTCCGCTCTCTGGTAGGTTCCATGCTTGAATTCGCAAAGAGGGGAGCGAGTGCAGACGAGTTTGCTTCGGCTCTCGAGGCCAGGGACCGCATGCTTGCGGGAAAGACTGCCCCTTCCGACGGGCTCTATCTCTGGCGTGTGAGCTATGACCCTGCCGAGTATCAGTGGTTTGAGGACAAATATGGAAAGAACTGACGATCTGAAAGAAAAACGGGAAGCCCTTGCTTCGGCCCTGGGAAGGACCGATGCTCTTCTGGATGATTTCCTCTCCGTCCTCAAGCAGGATTTCGGCCCGTCAAAAGGGTCTGCGAGGGATTTCTCTGCAGTAGCGGAGAAGATCCTGCCTGATGAAGAACCCGCCCCCGAGCCAGAGAAAGACAAGGAACCCGAAGACGAAAGGCTCCATATGTCCTACAAGGCCCTGTGCAGTGATGCCATGGGGTGCACCCGTTGCCAGCTGTGCAGCACCAGAACCAATGTCGTATTCGGAATCGGATGTACCGAACGTCCCGTGGTGATGGTCATCGGAGAGGGCCCGGGCGAGAACGAGGACCTTCAGGGACTTCCCTTCGTGGGGAAGGCCGGCCAGTATCTGGACAGGTGGCTTGCCGCAATCTCCCTTTCAAGGGATACGAATGTCTATATCACCAATACAGTCAAGTGCAGGCCGCCTCAGAACAGGGATCCTTACCCCGATGAGAAGAGCGCCTGTTTTGCATATCTGAAACAGCAGATCCAGCTTATCCGGCCCCAGTCCATCCTGTGTCTGGGCCGTCCTGCCTCGACTCTGATGACAGGGCAGGCGGACAGTTCCATGGGAGCGCTGAGGGGTCGTTTCTTCTTCTTCGACGGAATACCGATGATGTGCACCTATCACCCGGCTGCGGTGCTGCGGGATCTTTCCCTCAAGCGCCCGGTCTGGGAGGATCTCAAGAAGCTTGCAAAGTATCTCGGCCTTGAGCCTGCCGGTGGATCCAATGGTTAAATACGCTCAGGTTGCGGTGCCTGTTCCGCTTAAGTCCGAATTCACATACTCGTTTGATTCAGATGCCCTGGATGTAAAGCCCGGAGTCCGTGTCATGGTTCCGTTCAAGAACCGCAGAATGCAGGGTTATGTCATATCCGTATCCGAAGAAAAACCCGATGTGGAGTTCGAGATCAAGGGCATCCAGCGCGTTGTGGACAAGGAGCCGCTCTTTGACAAGAAGGACTACGATCTTGCTCTCTGGATGGAACGGTTCTATTTTTCAAGCCGTGGTGAGATTCTTGATACGATGATCCCGGGCGGAAGAAAGGACACAAGTTTTGGGGGGCTAGATGCAGAAGAGGCTATCGAAAGACCTGATGTAGTTCTGTCTGAAGAGCAAGAGAATGCCGTGCGTACCGTCATGGAGACGGACCAGCGGATGTATTATCTCTTCGGTGTCACGGGGTCCGGAAAGACCGAGGTTTTCCTCAGGTGCGCAGAGAAGGTCATAGAGCAGGGCGGACAGGTAATCTACCTTGTGCCGGAGATAACACTGACCCATCAGCTTGCGCTTCAGGTCCTCAAGAGATTCAAGAACAATGTGGCAATCCTTCATTCGGGACTGACCGATTCGCAGAGGATCGCCCAGTGGAGAAAAATAAAGCGCTCGGAGGTCAGCCTGGTAATAGGAGCCAGAAGCGCCGTCTTCGCACCGTTTGCCAATCTGAAGATGATCATCATTGACGAGGAGCATGAGAACTCCTACAAGAGCGGCAATGCACCGCGCTATCATGCCCGTCAGGTGGCACAGAAGCGCATTAATGACTGCAAGGGCAAACTCCTGATGGGAAGCGCCACCCCCAGCCTCGAGGCCTGGCACCTGATGAAGGACCCGTCGAAGATGGTCCGTATCGATCTCAGAAACCGCGTGGGCGGAGGCTCGATGCCCAAGGTGGAGATAGCCGACATGGTAAAGGAGGAGGGTCTTTTCAGCACCCTTCTTCAGGAGCGCATGATGCGTACCCTCGCAGACGGCAAACAGGTGATTCTGTTCCTGAACCGCCGCGGTTTCAGTTACTATTTCCACTGCAGGAGCTGCGGCTATGAACTCAAGTGCCCGCACTGCGATGTGGCAATGACCTATCACAAGAGGCGCAACATACTGCAGTGCCACTCCTGCGGCTACAGCCAGAAGCCGGTTACCGTCTGTCCCGAGTGCGGCTCGATGGATGTCATGTACTCCGGCTTCGTGACCGAGCAGGTCGAACAGGAACTCAGACGGCTGTTCCCGCTTTACAGGGTCGAACGCCTCGATACTGATACGGTGTCCAGCGACAGGACCGTCATACAGAAGACCCTGGACGATTTCAGATCCGGAAAGATCAATATCCTCCTCGGTACCCAGATGATGGCCAAGGGTCTGAACTTCCCGAACGTGCGTCTTGTGGGCATCGTGATGGCCGACAGCGGGCTTCTGATTCCGGATTTCAGGGCGGAGGAGAGGACTTTCGACCTCCTGGTGCAGGTTTCCGGTCGCTCGGGCAGGGCGGACAGCAACGGAGAGGTCATCATCCAGACCCGCATGAAGGACAACCCGGCCATAGAGTTTGCCACCAGAAGCGACGTAGAGGCCTTCTTCGACCAGGAACTGGCCATCCGGAAGGACACATCATTCCCGCCGTTCTCACGCATGGTGAACATAGTCTTCCGCTCTCCCAAGGCATCAGCCGCACGCGAGTGTGCCGATACCGTTGCGCACAGCCTGCGCAGTGCATGCAGGAACACCCAGATCTACGGTCCCAACGAATGTCCCATAGAAAAGATCCGCGAGAACTACAGGATCCAGATAATACTCAGGTCAAAGAAGGCCTCGGACATGCTTGCGGGCCTGAATTCAGTGGTCGGGTCAATCAAGCTCCCGCACAATGTGGCGATGGACATAGACGTTGACCCTGTGGACCTGCTTTGAGTATATTCTAAGTATGCTTGATATAGTTAAATTGGGAGACGAGGTACTTCGCGAGAAGTGCACTCCCGTCAAAGATTTCGATGATTCCCTGCATATTCTCCTCGAGGCCATGTTCGAGACACTGGACAATGCCGAAGGTATCGGTCTTGCCGCCCCCCAGGTGGGAGTGGACAAGAGGTTCTTCATTGTCTCCCTGCCCGACGGAACAAGACGCGAGTTCATAAACCCCGAGATTACCGGTGCATCCGTGGAGACCAACCCCTATGAAGAGGGCTGTCTGAGCCTTCCCGGCGTGTACCACGATGTAGTCCGTCCTTCCAAAGTCATCATCAAAGCCCAGGATGCCAACGGCACCGAATTCACGCTCAAGGCCTCAGGTCTTCTTGCCAGGGTCATCCAGCACGAGTACGACCATCTTGACGGCAAGCTTTTCATAGACCGTCTGAGCGAGGAAGAGCGAAAGAAAGTCGTGCGTGCCTACGAGAAGAAGAACCGCAAGAAGGGAAGATAATAGGAGAATCTGCGGTGGGAAACAGGATTCTTTTTGCGGGAACACCGGAAATTGCAGTACCTCTCTTGCGTGCCCTGTACGAGCGCTTTGAAATAGTCGGGGTTCTCACAGCCTGCGACAAGAGCGTAGGGCGCTCGAGCAAGCTTGTTCCAAGTCCCGTCAAGGCCGCAGGTCTTGAACTCGGACTTCCCGTGCTTCAGTTCGAAAGCCTGAGAACCGAATCCCGCAAAGCTGTCCGCAATCTGGGAGCCGATACCCTTGTGACCTTTGCCTACGGCAGGATCTTCGGACCGAAGTTCCTTGATCTGTTTCCAAACGGACGTTTCAATGTCCATCCGTCGGCACTGCCGATGTTCCGCGGACCTGCTCCCATTCAGTTTTCAATCCTGAAAGGCCTCAGGAAAGCTGTCATCAGCCTCCAGAATCTCGGACTCGGAATGGACGAGGGTGAAATCTGGGGCAATACCGAGTTTGCTCTCGAGGGAAATGAGACAACTGAAAGCCTCACTGCGCTTGTTGCACAAAAAGCCGCAGAGTTTGTCCCGTCTCTGCTTGAAAAGGTTTTCTCCGGAGCACTTGAGCCGAAGGAGCAGGTCGGAGAAGCAAGCTACTGCACGATGATGAGCCGCGAGATGGGCCGTCTGGATTTCTCCAGGACTGTTCTTGAAAACCACGCACTGGTGCGTGCCTGCTACAGCTGGCCCAAGGCCTGGGCTCAGGTCAACGGTTCGGATATAGCCGTCACCGGGGTCTTGGGAGACTTCACATACCTTTGCGCTCCCGATTCCTGTGAAGGTGCAGCTCCGGGAACGGTCGTTTCAATGAGAAAGGACAGGGGAATAGGCATTGCCTGCAGCGACGGCATACTCTGGGTCAACGCCCTTCAGCTTCCGGCAAAGAAGGAGCTGGACTTCAAGGCCTTCGTCAACGGCAACCAGTGGATTCTCAAAGCCACATTCGAATGAACTACAACAGCTACGCCTCCTATATGAAAAGCCGCTACGGATACAGGATCTTCCGGGTGGGCGTGGATGCAGGCTTCACATGTCCCAACAGGCTCAAAAGCCCCACGGGAGAAGGCTGCATCTACTGCGACAGTCAGGGGGCAAGGGCTGCTTACCTGCGCTCTTCCGAGAGCCGGTTCAGGCACGACAGCGGTTTTGAGGAAGCCATCGATACGATGGCGTGTTTTTCAGATAACTGCAAAGATTATTCATTTACCTTTGATTTTCAGGATATCAAAAAGCAGGTCGAAAGGGGACTTGAATTCCTCTCCAGAAGGTACAAGGCAAACCACTTCGCACTTTATCTGCAGTCCTTTTCCAACACCTTCGCCCCCTATGAGAAGCTCAGGGAACTCTATGATTATGCCACGTCCCTCTATCCGTGGGAGGGCTTCATAGTTTCAACCAGACCCGACTGCATCGATGAGAAAAAGATCGAGCTGCTGGCATCCTACAAAGCCTCCTGCGGAGAGGTCTGCGTGGAGCTCGGTCTTCAGAGCGGAAGCGATGAGATTCTGCGAGCTATGAACCGCGGTCACGATGTCGCTTGCTTCGAGAAAGCGGCAAAGCTAATCAGGCTCAGCGGTATCGGTCTGTGTGTGCATGTGCTGACAGGCTTTCCCGGGGAAGGATATCCGGAGCTGGACAGGACTATCGCTTTGCTGAACCGTGTGCATCCGGATGCAATCAAGATCCACAATCTGAATGTGGCTGCCGGGACCGCCCTCTATGAGCGTTTTCTGGATGGGGAAGTCACCGCTCCGAGCATGAGCAGGCATATCGAGAACGTTGCCTATATTCTACGTAGAATACCTTCTGATATTGTAATTGAGCGTCTAATGTGCGAAACTCCAAACCATAGGTTGGCCAGTCCGAGGCTCTTTCCGGACAAGAACAGATTTCTCAGGAATCTGGATGAATTCATGGAGAAGCGCGGCTACAGGCAGGGGGATCTGTGTCAAGGGCAGTAAGGATAATCGGCTTTGTTCTGAGTCTCGTTTGTCTTGGGGTGATTGTCTATCTTTCACTTGCCATGGATGTCAACGTGCCGCAGTACATAGTCGGAAAGGACAAGGGTGCCCACTTTCTGGCCTACATGGCCCTCGGGTTCCTCTTTTTCGTGGATTTCCATAACTCGGTGCGTCACAGGATTATCGTTTTGAATCTCATGCCCGTTCTGGGGGCTTTCTCGCTGTCTTTTCTCTGCGGCTACACCATCGAACTCTGCCAGCCTCGGTTCGGAAGGTTCTTTGAAGCCGCGGATCTGATTGCCGACGGGCTCGGGGCTCTTGCCGGGGCGCTGATCGGTTTGCTTTGTGTTTATTTCGTGTGCCTGATTGAAAGGCACAGGAAGAAAAAGGGATGATTTGATATCACATTTCGGGAGTTTCAGATGCTCAGAAAGATTTCAGTTTTGTTGCTTTTGTTGGTTGTAGCCCTGGCATTCTTCACGGGATGCTCTTCCAAGGGTTCGAAGAATGACGGAGATGCTCCGGCCCAGACCGCTGCTCAGCAGCCTGTCGAGGAGAAGCCCGT
>JAGCUM010000001.1 GCA_017962865.1 Spirochaetales bacterium | reverse complement strand
TTATTCTGATTTCTTCTGCCATGATTCCCACCTTTGTTGTTTTAGTCCGAGCAGAGCCCGATCAGTTTGTCCTGCAGGGCCTTGATCTCCGCCACAATCGGAGAATAATCCATCTGCGTGCGGTTTCTGAGAAGCTCGGTTATTTCCCATGCCTTGCCGTAGAGCGGTGTCAGGGAGAGATTGCCGAGGGCACCCTTGAGCGCATGGGCTGCCTCGAATGCTCCTTCAAGATCATTGGAGTCGATGCATTCATACAGTCTTGAGAAATTCTTGTCCTGGGGAATCATCTTCACCAGTCTGAGATAGAACGCCTCGTTGTTCATGCAGCGTCCGATTCCCTCATCCGTGTTTGCACCGAAAGCCTTCAATGTATCAATAGTCAGCATGTCCTACCCTCCTGCCTGCATTTTTCTTCAATGAATCTCACGAACTCATCCGCCGGCACCGGCTTCGAGAAATAATAGCCCTGAGCCACATCGCAGCCGAAGCCCTTGAGTATGTTGAACTGCTCTTCAAGCTCAACTCCTTCGGCCACTACAACCGTACCGAGCTTCTTGGCCATGGCGATGATAAGCTCAACGAGATCTTGTTTTCTGATATCCTTTTCCAGACCGCGGATGAAGGACATATCGAGTTTGATTACGTCTATAGGCATATCCGTGAGCCTTGTAAGCGACGAATAACCGGATCCGAAGTCATCCATCTCGATTCTGAAACCCTCGTCCTTCAGCCTGCAGATGACATCCAACATCTGTGCCATATCGCTTGAATAGGCGCTCTCGGTGATTTCCAGAAGATACTCGCCGAAATCCAGCTTGAATCTGTCCACGATGGAACGGAACGTCTGCACGAGATGCGGGTCATACAGGTCTATTCTGGAAACATTGACGGAAATCGGAACGGAAATGCCATAGCGCTTCTTCCACTCTGCTTCCTGCCTTGCAGCCTCTTCCCAAACGTATCTGTCGAGTTTCTGGATCAGACCGTTCTGCTCCAGAAGCGGAATGAATATTCCGGGACTTATCATGCCCCTTTCGGGATGCACCCATCTGACCAGGGCTTCCGCACTTCTTAGAGAAGGCTTGTCCTCTATTGAGAACTTGGGCTGGTAGAAAACGACGAACTGCCTCTGTTCCAGAGCCCGGTCGAAATCCTTCAGAAGACTCTCCTTCAGGCGCTCCTGCTCCTGAAGCTTCTCGTCGAAGAAACCGACGGCCGATGGTCCGCCTGCCTTAAGGCCGTTGCATGCAACCGAGGCCTTCATGAACTGGGCCATGACATCGGAATGCAGGGCTTCCTTTCCCACATGCGCAAGGACTCCGAGACGCAACGAGAGCCTCACTTCGGTATCAAGATGTGAAAAACTCTGCTCAATCTTGGAAATCAGGACATCATAACCGTCCTGGTGCTCGCACAGCATATAGAAGGTATTCTGATTGAAACGGCTTCCGATCCCATGTACGTTTCCGAGGTAGTCGATGATTTCTCGGGCAGCAAGCTGAAGTGCCCTGTTGGCCTTTCCCTCGCCGTAAAGATCGCCGAGAGTCTTGATACGGTCTATGTCCAGGACAAGGGCATCGTAGTCCCTCTCGAGATGGTGCTCCTCCAGCCTCGATGCATATTCCAGGAAGTATCCGTTGGTGTACAGCCCGGTCAGAAGGTCCTTCTCGGTAGCCTGGATGATGGACTTGTCTTCCGAAAGCTCGATTATTATCTGGACACTGGCACGTATGGTTGCAGGCATGCCGTAGGGTTTGGGCAGGAATTCCACCGCTCCGTAGCGCAGGCAGTCAACCTCTGTCTTTGCATCGCCTGAGGAAGAGAGGACTATGATGGGAATCTTCTCGAGTTCGGGATCCGTCTTGACGGTTTTGATCAGGTCAAAGCCGTTCATCTCCGGCATGATCAGGTCGGTCAGCAGAAGGGATATCCTTCCTGCGTTTTCCTTGAGAAGCCTGAGGGCCTGAATACCGTTTTCCGCGGTCAGAACGTTGTATTCGATGCTGAGAATCCCTCCCAGAAGCAGGAGATTGGTAATCTCGTCCTCGACGACAACAACCGTCCGGCGCATGTCTTCCGCTTTGCTGTACATAGTGCTATTTTCAGACATTGAGGGGCGAATTACAATAACTTTTTCGGCAATGGGCGGGATTCCGACCCGTCAGATTCGGATGGTAAGAACATTCAGGCCGAGGATATTCTGATACTTCACGTCACTAGCAATCCCGAAGACCATGCGGATTCCGATGTTCTTCAATACATCATCACCATTTGCCATCTGCATACGCTCGGAGGGGTTGAACGGCACGCAGTCGTCCTTGATACGGAGAATCACGCCGCCGTCCTTGTGGACCACGCGGACATCCACGCTGTGCTTCTTCCTGTCCTTGGTAAAGCCATGGTCAACGATGTTGCCTGCCATCTCCTCCATGGAGAGGCCTGCCAGATAGGATCTGCGCTCATCAATGCCCTTCTCCCGGCAGAAAGCCTGGACCTGCTGAGAAATACTCACCACATCCTCAATGCTCCTGATACTCAGGTCCATGCGTTCATCTTCCGAGGCTCCGAAATCATCGGGAATCACCATCAGTTCATCCATGTTGCGCGGGAAATGCTTCTTCTTGCCCCAGGCATAGCCGATTATCACGATTGTGGTGATGATTCCGTTGATGGTCATGGCCAGATAGACTCCGGTCATGCCGAATGCCTTGATGGTCAGAACCGATGAAGCAATCACGCAGGCGATACCGTCCAGAACAGAAAGGACATGAACGAAAAGCTGCCTGTTCTGGATCTGTCCGTAGCAGACGAAGTGCATGAGAATGATACTCAGCGGCATACACAGAGGCATAAGCCTTATTCCCATGAGCGCCATTCTGTAGACCGGTTCATACGGGTCATGGAAAAGAATATTAGTAATCGGGACCGAACAGGCTATGATTGCGACGCACACGACGCCCATCAGTGGCAGATAGCGTCTGAACATAACACGCATGACATTCGTAAGCGTCTGGCGGTCCTCCTCCCCTATGCTGACCGACATCAGCAGGCGTGAAACCGCAAGCATTCCGACGGGAAGAGCCCAGAAGATATTCAGAAGGTTCCCCGATGCGGCAAAAGCCGATATTCCCACGCTTCCCACGAAGGTAGCCATCAGCCAGTTAAGGATAAAGCTTCTGACAGTCTGATACCCCTGGCTTGCGGCTCCCGGGATACCGATTCGAAATATCTTTCTGCTGTCCTTCCAGTCGAGTTTTCCGATTCTGAAACGCAGATGGGACTTTCCGAAAACGAAGTACTGGGCCTGGATAGCGAAAAACACCCACAGCCCCAGGGATGAGGCAATTGCGAGGCCGAAAGCCTCAAGGCGCATGACATTCACGAATATGTAGTTGAGAATGACATTAAGGACTATGAAGACCAGACTGGCAGTCACGGTCAGTTTTCCCTTGTTCTCAAGCGCCAGAAACGATGCCAGCTGGTTTCCCAGAAGCAGAGGGATTACGCCCACGGCCTGTCCCAGAAGATATCCGTTGAACAGAGGCCTGACGGCAGGATCCTTCGTGAAAATCCCGGTCAGATCGAACATCGAGGATATCACATACAGGACCACGAAGGCAGCTGAAATCAGAAACGAAAGCACCAGGTCGAGGGAGAATGCATTCTGAAGGCTGTCAAGCTGATTCTTTCCGGAATAGGTTCCGCAGAGAATGGTGGACCCGCCTACAAGCATGATGCTGATGGCACCGATCAGGAGATTCAGCGGATTATACAGTCCCACTGCGCCCATGGCGTCTATGCCGACATAGTTGGTTGCAAAGAAGGTCGAGACGATTCCGTTGACAGATCCCACTGCAGCCAGAAGGACCTGTACCGGCAGAAGCCGGAACATCAGCTTCGTGACCATCTTTGCATTAGCCTTCATGCAGAATCTCCCTCAGAAAGCTCTCCAGTCTGGCCGTACGCGTCTCGGACTCCTCAAGTCCGGTATCGCCAAGGACAATCATCTTGTTCTTGCCATGATAGTCGCTTCCGGCAGTGACATAGAGATCGAAGCGGTCTGCGAAGCCCAAAATCTCGTTCCTGAGCTGAGGAGTGAAACCGGAATAGAACGCCTCAAGACCCATAAGGCCGAACTTCATAAGGCGCCTGATCCTCTTCTCCATCTCCTCTCCCACGAACAGCTGGTCCCCGTCCCCATAGGAAGGATGGGCAAGAACCGGAATTCCGCCTCCTGCGAGAATGGCCTCGATGGCCTGCTCCGGACGGATATAGGATACAAGAACCGGCAATCGGTTCAGTATTTCATGGAAAGCCTGTTCCTTGCTTTCGGCAAAGCCGTATCTGACCATCAGATTGGCAATGTGGGGCTTTCCAGGATTGTCCATGGAAAACAGCTCCTCGAGAGCCTGCTCGGGGAATTCGATTCCCAGCTCGGACTTCATGTAATCCAATCTTGCCGCAAGCTTCTCCATGCGCACATTGTGCGAAGACTCGATGAACTGCGGCATAGCTCCGGTCTTTCCGTTGTAACCGTATCCGAGGATGTGGTATTTGCCTAATTCGTCCCTGCAGGAGAACTCCGCACCGGGAATAAACAAGGGATCTCCGTCACGGAGAAGACCCTCGATTGCCATGCAGCCCTTGATTGCATCATGGTCTGTCAGTGAGAACACCTCAAGTCCGGCTTCCCTGACTTTCCCGAGAAGCTCGGCGGGACTGTCCGTACCGTCCGAGACAAGGCTGTGCATGTGCAGGTCGATTCTCATATGTTCTTCTTCAAAGTAAGGATGTTTTCCCCGTCCCTGTATTCGTATGTGACATCGTCCATCATCTTCTTCGTCATGTAGATGCCCAGTCCGCCTATCGGCCTGTCGGAAGCCTCTGCATGCACATCCGGATCGGTCTTTGCCAACGGGTTATACGGGACACCGTGGTCGATGAATGTGATATAGACGGCTGCCGGATCATCCGACAGCTTCACCCGTACCTTTGCCTTGCCCGACAGCGGAGCATAGGCATAGCTGGCGATATTCACGAAGATTTCCTCGACGGCCACTTCGATCTGCATGCAGACCTTCATCGGGCAGTCGACGCGTTCCAGCTTCTCGGAAATGAAGCCCTGGACCTCGGAGAGCATATCCGTGGAGGCATCGGTTTCAAGTTCGTCGATATCGAAGGTAAGGTCGTCCGCCTTCTCGATAAGTCCGATGAGCTTCTCTTTCCAGAATGAGATCTCGGCCTTACCCTCTTCCGTCTCCAGACCGCCGCGACGGATATAGCGGCGAATCAGGCGGGTGTAACCTATGATGCGGGCCTTGTCCTCCACTTCCCTGACCTTGGCCTCGCAGTTCGTGTTCAGGTAGGCCTTAAGAACCCTGTGCCAGAACTCGGAGCTTGTCTCGTAGTCAAAACCCATGAAGTGCAGCACATGCACGTGGTCAAACTCGGAGAAGCCGATGAATGCGTTGAACATTGAGGCAAGCTCGAATATCGGATTACCGACCGCAAGGGTATCCATGTCTATGATGAGGACCTCATCGCCCTGCAGGACGACGTTCTTGGTATGGTAGTCGCCGTGAATCATGTGATTGTCCACGGGCACGGCCTGAACGAGATCCATCAGTTTCTTCCATTCGTTGTGGGGCAGATAATCCTGCAGGAACTGGACCCAGGAAACGGCGGTCTCCTTCATATCCGGAAGCTTTCCCTCGGGAACCTCTGTACCGTGAACCTTCCGGAGCAGCTTTACGAACTCATCGACACACCAGTCCATCTTCTCCGGCTCGGAGGCCAGAATCTGTGAGAACGATCTGGCATTGAGAAGCTCAAAGACCGAACCGAAACTATCGCCTACTTTGACGACATCATATGAAATTGCAGTAGGAAGACCCAGAATCAGGGCAAGTTTTGCAACTTCTCTCTCATGCTTGATATCTTCAAGGGCATCGGGGTTCTTGTAGACCTTTACGACGTTGTCCTGGTCTATGCGGTAGATTCTTCCGTTGGCTCCGCGTCCTATTTCCTCGCAGCCTTCGATCGAAACCTCCCTGTATGCCCTCTGGACATCCATCATCTCGGTGAAGCCCGTCATGTCGAAGATGTCATAGACCTCCTGACTGACATTGATGATGCTCAGATTCGGGTAGAGCTTGCGGATTCTGAGAAGGACTCTCAGTCCTGCAGAGGAAATGTACTCAAGATCCTTGGCATCGAACTCGATGGAAGTCGGGTTTTTGCCGTCAAGGGCCTCGAGAAGATCTTTCTCAAGCTGAGGAGCATTATTGGAATCAATCCTTCCGGAAAGTCTGATCTTCTCTTTTTCACTCATTTTCAATTCCCCCTTTCAACCTTTGTACTGCATGCAGAGCATCGTCAGGTCATCGAACTGCTGTGCATCCTTCACGAAAGCATCAACAGCACTTCTGACATTTCCGAGCACCTTCTCGGGACCTGCATCAGGTTCAAGATTCAATGCCGCCAGCATCCTGTCCGTGCCGAACATCTTGTTCTCGGCGTCCGTTGCCTCGGGAACGCCATCGGTATAGACGAACAGCTTGTCGCCCGGCGAGAGCTGTATTTCATAATCCTTGTAAGTGGCACCTTCCATGCCTCCGACGACAAGTCCGTGCCTGTCCCTGAACAGCTCGAAGCTGCCTCCGGCATGCATAATGGCCGGATATTCATGACCGGCATTGGAAGCAACCAGTTTTCCCGTGGATAGCTCGAGGATTCCGAGCCAAATGGAAACAAACATATCGAGCTTATTGCGCTCACAGATCTTTTCGTTCACGAACTCCAGAATACGCGCAGGAGTTCCGCCGGTCTGGGTTCTTACGCTGGTAAGTATGTTGGAAACCATCATGAACAGTGCCGCAGGAATTCCCTTGCCCGAGACATCCCCGATTACCATGGCCAGATGGTCGTCATCGGTGAGGAAGAAATTGTAGAAGTCTCCTCCCACCTCTTTTGCAGGATCCATGCTGGCATAGATATCGAAATCGGTTCTGTTCGGGAATGCCGGGAAAGTGTTCGGAATCGAGCTTGTCTGGATGGCGCTTGCCAGAGAGAGCTCGGTACCTATCCTCTCCTTTTCGGCTGTGACGGCAGTCAGGTTCTCAATGTAGTTCACCATGTCCGTCTCCATGGTGTCTATCGACCTTGCAAGATTCGCAATCTCCTCGAAACTGCTGATATGACCCAGTTCCTTGCCCTTCTTGTTCTCATGTGCAAAGCGAGTGGCCTCGAACGAGACCTTCCTTATGGGGGCAATGAACTTCCTCTTCATGAAGAAGACTGCAAATGCCGAAGCCAGCAGAACCAGGACAATCGTGCTTATGACTATGGTGATCAGATAAGGCCTCCTGGCCTTGTAGATCTCATTTATAGGTCTCTGGATGCACAGCAGTCCCGTAACCTCTCCCTCGGAATCCAGAATCGGGACCAACGTCGTGATGTGCCAGTTGTTACCGTCCTTGGTGTTGACCCTGTAGATTGTTCCGTAGGGGACTTCCCCGTTGTAGAGCTTGATGTACTCCTGCCTGTATTCATCATTGGTAGTCTGTCTGCGGTGCCCGAGCTCCCACGGGATGTAGGATGTGTTGTCCACCTCGTTGTTCACGCAATTGAAGACCGAGAAGAAGTAGTCGAAGCCGTTCTGCTCGACCATGATCACATAGACGATGGAAACAGCCATCCTCTTGCAATAGGCTTCGAGATATCTCTGTGTACGCTGATACTCCTCTTTCTCCAAGCCTGCAAGATAATCGGCAAGATGATCGCCGTTTACCAGCGAGGTCGCAGTATCCGCCATGTGGTATGTGGTTGTCGCATACTCCTTCTTGAAGGAATCCGTGAAGCTTACAAAGCCGATGGTTCCCACAACCAAGGCGAATACTGTGATGACCAATACGATGCCTCCGATGATGTTGAAGGCCATATTGGAGCGGAGTTTCTGGAGTTTGCTCATTGCTTACTCTATGGTCAGGATGTCACTGAAACCGGTGACTTCAAAGATTTCCTTTACGGTCTCATTCAGGTTACAGACCTTCATCTCGCCCTTTCCTGCCATCAGCTTCTGTGCTGCGAGAATCACGCGCAGTCCTGCAGAGGAGATGTAGTCGAGTTTTCCGAAATCGAAAGCCAGGCTCTTGATGCCGCCAATGGACTCCTGGAGAGCCTTCTCCAGTTCGGGAGCCGTAATTGTATCAAGTCTTCCTTCGAGGCTGAAAACCGCCTCGTCATTGGTGATGTTTTTGCATATCGTGAGCATGATCCCCCCTTATTTGTTGTATGTCACACCTTCACCGTAGATGGTGGTCCAGTCGTTCTTCATCGAGACAGGCACCCAGCCGTTGGTGGCGCAGAGATCGTACATGTCGTTTGCCTTGGAAACATTGCCGTGCTCACGCTCGGTGTCGTCGCAGCAGAGCATGAATGCCAGACTGCGGTACGGATTGTTTGTAATCACGTAATTGGCCATTGCCGAGTCTCCGGTGCTGTTGCCGAACGACAGAACCGGCTGCTGTCCGATTTCCTGGACAATGACTGAAACCTTGTTCATCTTCAGGTTCTTGATTACGAATTCTCCTGCGGTGATGACTTCATCGTCACTCTGGAATGTGTACTTGAGTCCGTCCTCTTCGCCCTGGTTCGTTGCCATGGTCCTCTCGTCCGAACCGATGATCTGATGGGGCGGCAGCTGCAGCGGAGAATTGTTGATGGCGCCTCTGACGATGAAGCGGTCCGTTCCGCTGACGACATAGACCATGAAGTCATTTGCCTTGAGATACTCGACGATCTCGAGCATGGGCAGATAGTATCCGTCACCGCGGTTCATGCCGGTGTAATGAGGCATCGGCAGCTTCTTGAACTCCTGGATATAGGCATCGAACTCTTCCGGGGTGAAACCCTTGAATGCCGTGGCAACCGCCACGCCGTGATCGATGTCCAGTCCTCCGACAGGGGATGATTCCTGGCTGAGGGTTACGATCTTGTTGGCAACTTCCTTCTCGAAATCGCTTGCACGATCCTTGTAATCCGGATCCTCGAGGACACGGTAGGCAAGAAGCAGATGATCGAAGTAGTCCAGATCGGTCTCGCAGAACAGTGTTCCGTCGAAATCGAATACGGCAATGCGGTTCTCCACCGGGATGTAATCCGGACTTCCCTCCTGGGTGATTGCCTTCATGAAATCCACCAGCTGATTCCTGGCGTAGGAATCCTCATACCATGATGCCAGCGTGGATTCATCGGCCTTGGCTGCCTTTTCGGCATAGGCCCTGTAATCCTCGGAGAAACCGTTTGCAAAGGCACAGCCCAATGCAAGGACAAGAACAATGATGACAAGCAGACTTCTTTTCATGACTACCTTCCTATCAAATAATAATGCTTACGGAAATATTATTATGAAGGTGTGTTCTCAATCAATTTGTTTCTTCGGGAAATCGCTGAAAAACTGGTCGGAATGATCGCCGTTTCACCGGGATTCAGACGTGGAGATGTGCGACGTCGTTGAAACGCTCCAGCGCCGGCAGCGTACAGAGTCCCTTTCCCCTTTCCAGTCTGAGGATCGAGATGCTGGTGAACCCCATGTGGAAGAATGCACAGACATGGGCAAACGAGAGGTTGAGCATGTGGCTCATCGCAACGGAAGAAGATCCGCCATGGCTGAAAATCGCTACGGTGCGATGCTCCTCTTCTTCAACATTGTGGCGATAGTAATACCCTTCCCTGTCATATCCATAGCCTGAAAGCCACTGATCAAAGTTTTTTTCAACATAATCAACGGAACTTAGGATACTGTTTGTCTTGA
>JAGCUM010000032.1 GCA_017962865.1 Spirochaetales bacterium | reverse complement strand
CTGACCGAGGAAATCATCACTACGCTCGTAAACGACGGAGTTCCCATCAACAGCTGGGGAGTCGGAACCAACCTGGTCACCGGCGGCAACCAGAGCGCTCTGGGCGGAGTCTACAAGCTTGCAGCCAAGAGGCTCGAAAGCGGAGTCTTCCAGCCGACCATCAAGGTCAGCAACTCCTATGCGAAGACCACCAACCCGGGCATCAAGCAGATCTACCGCTTCTACGGTCCGGACGAGCTGGCCATCGCAGACCTCATCACGCTCGATGACGAGGATATCGATGACATGCTTCAGAACCAGAAGGACATCATCTTCTACCATCCGTTCACGGACGGCGACCTCTTCGTGATGAGAAACGGCAAGTACACGAGGGTGGAGAAGCTTCTGAACCTGGTCATGAAGGACGGCAAAATCTGCATGGACAAGGTTGCCCTCAAGGATATCCAGACCTATGCCAAGGAGAGCCAGGGACATTTCCACAGAAGCTACAAGCGTCTGATCAACCCGCACATCTACAAGGTTTCGCTTTCACGCAAGCTCAAGGACCTCAAGCACGAACTGATACTCAAGGCCAAGGGAATCAACGAATGAGACATGAAAAACTGGGCAAGGCCCTTCTGATAGCAGGAGCGGTGCTTTTCGTCGCCTTTGCCGGATTCACCTATCTGGTGAAGACCTACGATACTGCCCCCGTGGGCTTCGAGAACAGCGAGATCGGATTCTCGTACATCAACGTACGCTTTCACAACGTCTTCGGCTACAACGAGGGATGCTTCCGCGTCACCGAGTACCTGGGCTACATCTGCCTTGCGGTGGCGGCCGCCAATGCAATAATCGCCCTGAGTGATTTCATAAGGGCCAAGGGGAAGATCGGGAGGATGCACAGGCGCTATGTCCTGACCATGGCATTCTATGCCGTGGTGGTGGTCTTCTATGTGCTCTTCGAGATCGTGAAAATCAACTACAGGCCCATTGAAATGGAGGCTTCCTATCCTTCAAGCCATACCATGCTTGGCCTGTGTGTGATGTTCAGTGAGATAGCAATACTTCATTATTCTCCAAGGAAGTTGCACTTCTGGGTCATCATTTTTCAGACAATGTGCTTTGTCTGCATGGCGGCCATGGTTGTTTTCAGACTTCTGAGCGGAGTGCATTGGATCACGGATATCGCAGGCGGAATCCTTCTTTCGGCAAGCCTCATTTTTCTTTATTGGGGTGCTCTTGCCCTCTATGGAAGGCATCACCGCCATCATAGCTGAGTTCGCTGGCCTTCTTTAGTTTCAGTCCCTTTGCCCCCAGATTGTGGATGACCTTGTCGAGGGTCCTCTTTTTGTGCTCGTTCTCCGAGAACAGGCTGTCCTGCATGGGGCTGTCCCCTTTGTACAGCTGATAGAGACCCAGGCCTATGAGCCTTATGCCCTGACCGCTCTTCCACTTTGAGCGAAGCAGCTTGTGGGCGATGTTGTAGATCTGATCCGCATTCAGGATCGGGTCGTCCGGGGTGTCCTGGACCGTTATGGTCCTGAAGTCCTCGCCCCAGCGCAGCTTCAGTCCCACCGTTCGGGCCATCACGCCTTCGTCGAACGAGCGTTCCATCAGCTCTGAGCTCATACCCAGAAGAATCTGACAGAGTGTCTGTTCGTCCTTCACATCTTCGAAGAAGGTGGTCTCGGTGGAGATGGAATGGCTCTTGGACTTCTGGTACATTATGCCCGGGTCTATGCCGCGGCAGGCGTTGTAGAGGTAGCTTCCGAAGGAGTTTCCAATCAGCTTGCAGAGGCTCTCGAGGTCCATCTGCCTGACCTGTTCGGGCGTTCTGATTCCTCTGCTCTCCAGTGCGGCGAGGCCGCTTTTACCCAGGCCCCAGAGTTTGGGAAGTCCGATCGCATCGATGAAAAGCTGCTCCTTGCCCGGCGATACCACGCAAAGTCCGTCGGGTTTGTTGTAGTCGCTTGCCATCTTTGCGATGAACGGCGAAGCCGCTATTCCTATGCTCATCGTTATTCCGATCTCGTCCTTGACACGCTGCTTCATCTTCATCGCCAGGGGCTTTGCAGGGCCGAATAGGCGCCTGGTTCCGGTCATGTCCAGCGATGCCTCGTCTATGGAGACCTGATGCATCTGCGGAGCATACTCGCTGATTATTCCCATGACCTGCTTGGAGACGCGGCTGTAGAGGTGCATGTCGCCCGGGATGTAGATGCCCTGGGGGCAGAGCCTGTAGGCCTGCATTGTGGGCATCGCGCTGTGGACGCCGAACTTGCGGGCCTCGTAGGAACAGGTGGAGACGACACATCTGGGAGCGACAACGCCGATAATCAGGGGCTTTCCCCTGTATTCGGGATGGTCGCGCTGCTCGACCGAGGCGAAGAATGCATCGAGATCCACATGGAAGAATACCTTCTGTTCCATGCCTAAATGATATTCCAATTATGGACGAGATTCAAAGCCTATTGTATCATGGTCGGTATGAGAACCATTGAATACAAGCCGTCCGGCATCTGCGCCGGGCACATAACCATCGTCCTCGATGACGAGGAAAGGGTAGAGGATCTCAGCTTCATCGGAGGCTGTGACGGAAACCACAAGGGCCTCAGGGCTCTGGTGAAGGGCATGAAGGCCGATGAGGCCATCCAGAGGCTCAGCGGAATCACCTGCGGACCCAGACGTACATCCTGCCCGGATCAGGTTGCCTGTGCCCTCAAGCAGGCACTCGGAAGGTGAAGAAGGCCCTTGCTGTCCTAATTCTGAGTCTCCTCGCGCTGGGAGAGCTTCTTGCCGTGGACCCGAGGCTTTCGGCCATGGCTGACGTGGGCATAGGCGTGTCCGGATCCAACATGCAGAGCTACCGGAACCAGGCGGCGGTCTTCTTCGATGAACCCAAGTACACGTTCGCCATACGCGGAAGACTTTCGGATACTCTGGGCGTTTCGTCCATGCCCTATCTGCCGCAGTCGGATGTCAACGCCCTGTTCGTCGCTGACCTGATTGCCATGG
>JAGCUM010000031.1 GCA_017962865.1 Spirochaetales bacterium | reverse complement strand
TTCATGGTTCTCGGAAAACCTTCCGTGCAGGGAGATGGTTTTCTCCGTACCGTATTCCAATGCTGACGGGACGACCGGCGTGAATGTCAGGTTCCCGTCCTCCTGCGTATCTTTCATCCTCGACGGGACACAGATAATCTCCATGCGCATCATTTCCGAGTAACGGGAACAGACGCGTATGCTCCGATTTTGAAAAAAGTAGGGTTGGGGTATTGTTCTTTTTGTCCAAATGTTCTATAAAGTCAAAGTCTTGGCGGCGTAGCTCAGCTGGTAGAGCAATCGGCTCATATCCGATCGGTCAGGGGATCGTGGCCCTTCGCCGCTAAACAGTAAGGCATCCGATTCGGGTGCCTTTCGTTTTGTTCGGGGGCAATTGTGGTCAGGTATTCAATCCTTGGTTCAGGAAGCTGCGGCAACGGATACATCTTCTCCTTCGGGGATCAGTCGATTCTGGTAGACTGCGGATATTCGTTCAAGCAGATGCTGCTTCGTATGGAGCAGGGCGGTTTTACCCTGGATCCGGTGCAGGCGCTTTTTCTGACGCACCTCCATCCCGACCATGCCCACAGTGCGGGAACCTTCTCGAGAAGAACCGGTAAGCCCGTCTATGTTTCAAGACGCTGCTATGAACACGGCCGCACCGAGTACTTTGCCCTGAACATAGCATCGGAATGTCAGAGAACCATCGAACCGGAAAAAGCCGTTGAGGTAGGACCGTTCACTGTCCGGTGCTTCTATACCAGCCATGACAGTCCGGGAAGCTGCGGCTACAGCATAGAAGCCGACCGCAAGGTCTTCGTGATAGTGACCGATACAGGAGTATACAGCCAGGAGATGGTCGAGCATGCCCGCAGGGCAGATATCCTTTTCCTTGAATCCAACTACGATGTCCAAATGCTCAGGCACGGTCCGTATCCGCTTGTGCTGCAGAGAAGGGTGGCCGGTGAGCGCGGACATTTGTCCAACGATCAGGCAAGGTCTTTCCTCATGGATGCCGGATTCGATGTCAGTCAAAGGCCCGTGCATCTGATCCACCTGTCGGACAACAACAACTGCGTTGAGCTGGTGCAGGAGTCAACGATGCAGTTCAATGCCCATGTCTGCGAGCGCGGAGCCTGCTATTTCTACGAATTAACTTGATATAATTCCCAAATCGGTATCTTAGACTCCATCTTGGCGGCATCGCCTTTGCGCTTATCGTTATTGACTATTCTCAATCATGTAAATATCATTCTTCTTCATTAGAGGAGATTGCTTTATGGCAGAATTAATCAGCAAAATCAAGACAATGGAACCGGGACCCGAGACCATCAGAATCGAAGGCTGGGTCAGAACGAAGCGTGACAGCAAGACTGTTACTTTCATCGAGGTCAATGACGGAAGCTGCCTCAAGGGGCTTCAGGTCGTGGCAGATCGGGCGGTTCTGGACAATAATCTCCTCAATTCCATCACCACCGGATGCTCTGTGATCTGCGAAGGTAAGCTCGTGGCTTCCATGGGCGGCGACCAGAAGGTCGAACTTCAGGCAACAGGCATCACCCTCGTCGGTGATTGTCCGTTGGACTATCCCCTTCAGAAGAAAAGACATACGCTTGAGTATCTCAGGGAAATCGGACACCTCAGGGCAAGGACGAACACCATCGGAGCCGTACAGAGGGTCAGAAGCACCATGGCCTATGCCGTGCATCGTTTCTTCCAGGAGAACGGCTTCTACTACGTCAACACTCCGCTCATCACGGCCAGCGATGCAGAGGGTGCAGGCCAGATGTTCCAGGTCACAACACTGGATCTGGACAACATCCCCCGCACTGAGGACGGACAGATCGATTACTCCAAGGACTTTTTCGGAAAGCGTACCAGCCTGACCGTCAGCGGACAGCTTGAGGGTGAGACCTATGCAACCGCTTTGAAGAACATCTACACATTCGGACCTACCTTCAGAGCCGAGAACTCCAACACCAAGAGACATCTTGCGGAGTTCTGGATGATCGAGCCCGAGATGAGCTTCTGTACTCTCGAAGGCGACATGAAGGTTGCCGAGGACTTTCTGAAGTACGTCTTCAAGTATGTCCTGGACAACTGTCAGGAAGACATGGAATTCTTCTCAAAGTTCGTCGAGCCCGGTGTAAAGGATACTCTTCTGCATGTCGTAGAAAGTCCTTTTGCACACATGACTTACACCGATGCAGTCAAGGAGCTGGAGAAGGCTTCCGACCGCTTCGATTTCAAGCCTTTCTGGGGCTGTGACCTTCAGACCGAACACGAGAGGTTCCTCACCGAAGAGGTAGCAAAGCGTCCCGTGATCGTCACCGACTATCCGAAGGAGATCAAGGCCTTCTACATGAAGCTCAACGAGGACGGAAAGACCGTCCGCGCCATGGATGTCCTTGCTCCGAGACTCGGTGAGATCATCGGAGGTTCCGAGAGAGAATCCCGCCTTGATGTCCTGAGAGCCAGGATGGCAGAACTGGGTCTGGATGAGAAGGATTACTGGTGGTATCTGGAGCTTCGCAAGTACGGATCGGTTCCCCATGCAGGTTTCGGTCTGGGCTTCGAGAGAGCTGTTCAGTACGTGACGGGAATGCAGAACATCCGCGATGTTATTCCTTATCCCAGAGCAGCCAAGCAAGCAGATTTCTAGGATTTCGCACCGAATCGTAAATATACCGCTTTTATCAACGCAAAAAGGGGGTTGAACATGGCAGAGAAAAAGGTTTTGGTGATTCTTGCTGACGGTTTCGAGGAGGTCGAGGCACTTTCGCCGATCGATGTCCTCAGAAGAAGCGGTGCCGCTGTCACGGTAGCCGGCGTGAATGCAGAGCCGGGCAACCTGGTGCGCGGGGCTCACGATGTGAGGATCCGCTGCGATGCAGCACTTGAAGAAGTCTCAGAAACTGCTTTCGATGCCATTGTCCTTCCCGGAGGAATGCCGGGTGCAAAGAACCTCCATGAGAGCGCTCTTGTGAACGGTATCATCCTGGAAACCTACAAGCGCGGGGATCTGGTGTGCGCCATCTGCGCATCTCCGGCCTTCGTGCTGGGGCAGACCGGAATCCTCGAGGGAAAGAAGGCCACCTGTTATCCCGGTTGCGAGGCTGCATCTCCGCAGTTGAAGTTCTGCGGCGAGAGGGTTGTCCGGGACGGCAATGTGATTACAAGCGCAGGTCCGGGCACTGCTCTGGAATTCGGTATTGCAATTTCCGAAGCCCTTTTCGGAGCGGAAGTCAGTCAGAGCGTCAAAGCAGGCATGCTTGCCAAGTGAGGATGATATGAAAATCGGGTTCAACAACGAAAGATATCTTGAGGAGCAGAAACAATATATCCTTGAAAGGAAGTCCAAGATCGAAGGCAAGCTCTACATCGAGTGCGGTGGAAAACTCCTGTTCGATTACCACGCAGCCCGCGTGCTTCCGGGATTCGATACCAATGACAAGATGAAGGTCTTCCAGTCCTTCAAGGATGACCTTGACGTCATAATCTGCATCCATGCCGGAGACATCGAACACCGCAAGATGAGATCCGATTTCGGCATCTCCTACGATACCGACGTTTTCAAGATGATCGATGACTTCGCCGCCTGGGGAATCAAGGCAAGCAAGGTCGTCGTTACCCGTTACAACGGAGAAAAGAGCGTCAACAACTTCGCCGACATGCTCACACGCCGCGGTGTGAAGGTCTTCTTCCATCGTCCGATCATGGGTTATCCCGACAACGTCGACATGGTCGTGAGCGACGAGGGCTACGGCAGCAATCCCTATATCGAGACCGATGCCTCGGTCGTCATCGTCACGGCTCCCGGTCCCGGCAGCGGAAAGCTCGCCACCTGCCTTTCCCAGATCTATCACGATTTCCGCGAGGGCCGCAAATCAGGCTACGCCAAGTTCGAGTCCTTCCCGATTTGGAACCTGCCCATCGACCATCCCGTGAACATCGCCTACGAGGCTGCAACCGCCGATATCGGAGACTACAACCAGATCGACCACTATTATGTGGCGGCAACCGGCAAGATTGCGGTCAACTACAACCGCGATATGGAGGCTTTCCCGCTTCTAAAGAGGATTCTGGACAAGATCTCCGGAGGTTCTCTGACCTACAACTCACCGACCGACATGGGTGTCAACCGCCTTGGCTTCGGAATCAGCGACGATTACGTGGTACGTGAGGCTGCAAATCAAGAGATCATAAGAAGATACTATCGTTCTGCCTGCGAGTATGCCCAGGGAATCGGAACCAAGGAAACGGTCCAGAGAAGCTATGACATCATGTCCAAGGCAGGCCTTGTATGCGATGACAGACCTACCGTCAGAGTAGCCCAGGCAGCTCTGGACGATGCCATCGCACGCGGAAAGAGCAAGGACGGAATCGCCTGTGCTGCAGCCATCCAGCTCAATGACGAGCGCTTCGTGACTGCTCACAACTCTCCGCTGATGCATGCTTCCAGCGCCCTCGTGCTGAATTCACTGAAGGTTCTTGCGGGAATCGGCAAGGATGTGGATCTGATTCCGCACCAGGTCTTCGACAGCGTCTATGCCATGAAGCGTGACAGCCTTCGCGGACGCGGAATCAGCCTGAACCTGGACGAGACGCTCATCTGCCTTGCCATGGCCGCCACCATGGACGAGAATGCCAAGAAGGCCCTTACCATGCTGCCCAAGCTCCGCGGATGCGAGAGCCACATGAGCCACATCCCCAGCGCCGGAGATTCCACGGGACTCAGAAAGCTAGGTATCAACGTCACCAGCGAACCGAAGTTCCCGACCAACAACATGAGAAATTTCTAGAACGGGAGCAATTCCGCCGTAATTAACACGCTTCGAAGAGATGCCTACCACATAGGTATGTCATCTCTTCTCATCATGCCCTTACAGCAGACTTCCTCCCGTGAACAGTCAATAATAGCGATTCACAATCCATGAAACGAGATACCTGCGAAGATTCGTCGATCCTGATCGATGGAGATATCAAGCTCGTAATCCTCTTTTTTCATGCTCAATCCGATTGTAAGGAGTACTTTCTTATCATCGACCTGAAGCGTGGCGTGCTCGGCCTTGAACTTCAGTTTCCCGCCGCTTGTGAAGCAGGGTGCACCGAGAGGCCTGTTGAGGACGAAGGAGAACTCCAGTTCCGCTCCAGCTTCTTTCACTGAAACAAGATACTCCGTTTTCTGGACCTTTCCCCGGTCCTGGTCGAAGCTGGTGCTGTTAATGACCTTGAGGCTGTTTCTGCGCCAGAATGCCTCTATTTCGTAGCTGATTGTACGTTTCTGACTGCGGCCACCGTAGACCGGAACTTCGTAAGTATCGCTTACATACCCGATTTCAAAGCCCAGATTGCTGATATTCCCGCTTTCGGCCCTGAAAAGTGCCGAGAAACTGTCCTTTGGACTCAGGTCATCGGTAAGGCGCTTGAGCTTGACTCCGAAACCTCCCGTCTTATGGCTCAGATTGACCGAGAACAGGTCTGATGAGGCTTCAAGACTCCAACCCAAAGTGGTGCCTCCGCCCAGAAGGGTATCGAAGGCATTCTGCATGAAGGCCCGGCTTCTGATTTCAAGGCCGAATACCCTAGAGCGGCTGCTTGCCCCGATCAGGGAAAAGATCATGTTCTTTCCTATTCCCAGTTGTCTCCAGTTCACCTGAAGCTGGTCTGCAGACTGCCTGATCAGAATGCGGTTCTGCGTAGCGAAAAGCAGGCCTGCAAAAACCTCCGAATTGCCTGCAATCATGCCGAAACCCGTGGGGGATTCGGGATTGAACACAGGATTGAAGGCAAAGAGGTCGATGTTTTCAAGACATAGGGCCGCTCCGGAGAGCTTGGGATTCAGGGACGGGCTTCTGATGCGGCTGAAGTTGCTCTGCGCCCGAAAGCCGTTGTTGTCGATTGCGGCAGACATCGGATCGAGCATCAGTGAGAGCAGCCGGGCATCCTTGAGCTCTCCGATTCTGACTCTGTCCTTCTCGAAACACAGAAAAGTAGGTGAGAGCAGGGTGAAAGTTCCGTCCAGATTCTGTCTTATTGTCATGCGGTAGGAGACATAGGGGCTGTTGAGCCTTACCTCAAGGTCCTTCGAGCGTGCCTTTCGGCTGTAGGTCAGAACAAGTTTGTTGTCTCCCGATGCAGCATTTACGGGGCATAAGGCAATCAGCAGGAAAAGAAGGGTGGATATGATGGTTTTTCTCTTCATATCTCCCTATAACGGAAAAACTGCTTTTTCCATTAAAAAACCGGGTGCACAAAACACCCGGTTCGTAGGATTCAATTCCTTTAAGTCAAAGCAATTGGAAAAAACTTCACTTTTTTTTCGGCTTTGCAATCAGAGCAGCGATTTCAGGCTTCTTCTGAAGGTTCTTCACAAGGCCTCTCTCGCGTCCCTTGTTGACGTAAGAGGGATCCTCGAAGCTGTAGTGGAAGTTGGTATGGATGTCGTAGGTTCCGTTCATCAGTGCAACTGCATCTTCGGTGATGACCAGCTCCTCGTCGGTGGGGATGACGAAGATCTTGACCGGAGAGTCGTCTGCCGAGATCTCGAACTCTGCATTGCGGCACTTGAGGATGTCGTTCTTTGCAGGATCGATCTTGATGCCGAAGTTCTCCAGGCCACAGGTTGACAGGTAGCGGATTCTGGGACCCATCTCACCGACACCGGCGGTGAAAACGATGGCATCTACCCTTCCGAGAAGGGCTGCATATGCTCCGATATATTTGCGGATGCGGTGGCATTCCATCAGCATTCCGAGCTTTGCTCTCTCGTCTCCGGCATCAGCTGCGTTCTCGACATCGCGGCGGTCGCTCATTCCGCAGATACCCAGAAGACCGCTCTTCTTGTTCAGTGCGGTATCCATTTCCTTGGCCGTCATGCCTGTGTTGTTCATGATGTAGGGCATGATTGCGGGATCCATGTCTCCGCTTCTGGTACCCATCACAAGGCCCTCGAGCGGGGTCAGACCCATTGAGGTATCGATACAGATGCCGTTCTTGACCGCACTTACGGATGCACCGTTTCCGATGTGGCAGATGATGACGTTGGTGTCCTTGTTTTCCTTGCCCAGAAGCACTGCTGCTCTCTTTGCGCAGTAGAGGTGGCTGGTTCCGTGGAAGCCGTAGCGTCTTACGTTGAACTTCTCGTACCACTCGTAGGGAACTGCGTACATATATGCCTCAGGCGGCATGGTCTGGTGGAAAGCGGTATCCATGACGATTGCATGCGGGACATTCGGCATGACCTTTCTGGCTGCCTCGATTCCCATGATGTTTGCGGGCATGTGGAGCGGTCCGAGGGGGATGATGGTCTTCAGCTGCTCGACGACCTCGTCGGTCACCAGTGCGCTCTTCTTGAAGATCTCGCCGCCGTGCAGGACCCTGTGGCCTACCGCACCGATTTCGGAGACGTCTTTGATTACTCCGTAAGTCTTGTCTGTGATGAGCTTTATGATGAGCTCAATGGCCTCTTTATGTGTGGGGCAGGTGAACTTGTCCTCGAACTCGTCCTTGCCTGTAGCCTTGTGCTCGATCGTCGAGTACTCAAGACCGATTCTCTCTACTACTCCCACAGCCAGGACGTCCTTCTGGTCCCAGTCATATACCTGATACTTGGCGGATGAACTTCCGCAGTTCAGCGTCAGAATAACCATTGCTGTTCCTCCGAAATTGGTTTTTATGTTTGGATGAGGCTGCCCCTGCTTCAGGGCGCCGCTTTGATTTAATCACAATCAGACTATATTTACAAGATTACTGTTTATGCTTATTCTTAAGCCGTAAATCGGAGTGAGAATGAAAGTATATCTTTACAACACCATGTCCAGGACCGTCGAGGAGTTCAAGCCCATCACTGAGGGCTTTGTGGGACTCTACGGATGCGGACCTACGGTCTACAACTATGCACATATCGGCAACCTCAGGACATACATTTTCGAGGATACTCTCAAGCGCGTACTGCGCCATGCAGGCTATAAAGTCAAGCATGTAATGAACATAACTGATGTCGGACACCTTACCGGAGACGGGGATGAGGGCGAGGACAAGATGGCCAAGAGCGCCCGTGAGAGCGGCCGCAGCGTCTGGGACATCGCCAAGTTCTATACCGATGCCTTCTTCAAGGATTACGACAGCCTGAACATCATCCGCCCCGATGTGGTGTGTCCGGCAACCCGGCACATCCAGCAGATGATAGATCTGATCAAGCGTCTGGAAGAGGGCGGCCACACCTATGTGGCAGGCGGAAACGTCTACTTCTCAATCGATACCTTCCCGGCTTACGGCCGTCTGGCAAGACTCAATCTCGATGACCTCAAGAGCGGGGCCAGGATCGACATCGACTCCAACAAGCGCAATCCCAAGGATTTCGTGCTCTGGTTCACCAACAGCAAGTTCGGCGAGCAGGCCATGATGTGGGATTCCCCGTGGGGCCGCGGCTATCCGGGCTGGCACATCGAGTGCTCCGCAATGAGCATGTATTACCTGGGCGAGCAGTTCGACATCCACTGCGGCGGAATCGATGCAATCCCGGTACACCACACCAACGAGATCGCCCAGAGCGAGGCAGCCACGGGCAAGAAATGGGTCAACTACTGGATGCACGGAGAGTTCCTGCTCTCCGACAAGGGCAAGATGTCCAAGAGTTCAGGCGAATTCCTTACCATGTCTGTACTTACAAGTCATGGCTATGACCCGCTTGACTACAGATATTTCTGCCTCGGAGCCACCTACAGGACACAGCTCCAGTTCTCCTACCAGGGCATGGACGGTGCCCGTACCGCAAGGCTCGGCCTTGTGGAAAGAATCGCTTCCTTGGGAGACTCAGCGGTATCGGCCTCGGAGGTTTCGGAGAAGGGTAAGGCCTACATGGACCAGTTCGACGGCTTCGTGTGCAATGACCTTGCCACTGCAAGGGGTCTGTCGGTTCTGTGGAACATGCTCAAGGATGACGGCCTCTCCAATGCCGAGAAGCGCTATGTGGTCAACTACATGGACCAGGTGCTGGGCCTGAAGCTTTCGGAAATCAAGGCCTCCGCACAGGCTCCGCAGGACTTCCCGGCCGAAGTTCTGGAACTGGTCGAGAAGCGTGCCCAGGCCAAGAAAAACAAGGATTGGGCTTCTGCGGATCTGTTCCGGAATCAGATCGAGGAGCTGGGTTATACTGTCAAGGACACACCTGCCGGACCATCTTTGCAAAAAAAGATGTAATTATATGTAACTTTCGATGAGGACGGTTGTTAAAGTTTATGGAAATCAGAAGCGGTGATGAGCTTGCCTTTAGACAGGTTTACAACGAGGTTTTCCCGGTTGTGATGAAGGTTGCCTACCACGTGACCTACAATCAGGATGTTGCCGAGGATATCTGTCAGGATGCATTCATCAGATTCTACGACAAGGACATGGTGTTTCCCACCATGGACGATGCCAAGTTCTGGTTGATCCGGGTGGTGAAGAACCTTTCGATCAACCACAACAAGCGGAAGATGAGAGAATCTGCATCGTTGGAAAAAGTCATGAGGGGACCGCAGGTAAATCCCTTCAAGGACGGGGCTTCGGAGCTTCTTCTGAAGGAATCGACGGCAGCTGTGCGGAAAGCGGTAAGCGAACTGCCTGAGATCTACAAGACTGTGATTGTTCTTCTGGAATATGCAGGTCTGAACTACAAGCAGATTGCAGAGCAGCTGAAGATTTCGGAAAGCAATGTTAAGGTCCGGGTGCATCGGGCAAGAAAAGAGCTTGAAGCAAAACTGGACCGGGAGGAAGTGAATGTGCCTTGACGACCAGATTCTCAACACTTATCTCGACGGCGAGTTGACCGAGCCCTGGAAGAGCCAGGTCGAGGAGCATCTGAGCTATTGCCCCAGCTGCAGAACCCGCTATCAGAATCTTCTTTCGATTAAGGGCGCTATGAAGAACGCCGAGCTCTCCGATGAGGAAATCCAGCCCCGCATGGACAGGGTCCTCTCGATGATTGAGAAAAACCACCTGTCAAAGAAGAAGGGTAACTCCTTCCTCCGCAAGACTTTCAAGCTTACTGCACCGCAGCTTCTCGGTGTTGCGGCCGCATTCGTGGTCGTCTTTGTCGGCTCATGGGCAGTCTTCGGCGGCAACGGCAGTTCCGATAACGCAATTCCTCTTCCGGACGTAAATACATCCATCGATCTGACAAACATCACTCAGACCAGATCGACCGACAACGCCACGACATCCAAGAGCCTTGAGAACTACTCGCTCGACGAGATCCTCAAGAACCTCGATGCCAGAGGCTATGATGTCGACATCAGACTCAAGAGCATCCAGCCGCTCTCACTCGAGAAGATCGGTTCCGATGTCCGCGTGATTGCAAAGGTCAAGGAGAAGAACATCACGATTACCTCCGACGGTCTTGCAAGAGATGCCGAAGGTCAGATCGTTGCCACGGGAGTCATCCTGGACAGCGAGAACAGGATCGTCGCTTCTGACGGTACTGTCATCTTCGAGGCCGATGTCCTCGAGATTATTCCTGTAGAAGACTAATTTAGTTTAAATTAGTAAAAACCAATGCCTTTCAGCCCCGCCTGTGCGGGGCTGAATCTTTTTTATCCGACTTGTTGTGCTGCCTCTTTTTTCTTTGTCAGCAGGGGGCAACACAGAATCAGAACCATGCCTGTGGCAAGAACCTTGCGGATGGGATATCTATCGCACGATATGTGTAGGAAAATGGCTTTTTATTTATATTGAATAAATATTCAAACGATATGCAAACGATATTGAATAAATATCGAAACAATTTGAAACTAATTGGAACTGATTGGAATTATATCGGAACAATAGTTTTCCGATAGTTTTTCAAGGGTGGTTTGGGGTTAAAATTATATTTACGATTTAAGGCCATGGTTATTGCGCAGAGTCGGGTTTTAGGGTACTATTTATTAATTAGTTTTATAGTATGCGCATGTGTGCGCAGAGGAGCTGAGATGAAAGCCATTGAACTCGAGAAGACCTACAATCCCAAGGATTTTGAGGAAAGGATCTATGCCCAATGGGTGGAGGACGGCAACTTCAAGACGACAGACAAGGAAGGAAAACCCTTTGTCATTGTAATGCCGCCACCGAACGTCACGGGTATTCTCCACATGGGGCATGCGCTTAACAACTCGCTCCAGGATACGCTCACCAGATACTACCGCATGACCGGTCGTCCGACGCTTTGGCTGCCGGGAACCGACCATGCCGGAATTGCTACCCAGAACGTCGTCGAGCGCCAGCTTGCAAAGGAAGGCCTCAGGCGTCAGGATCTGGGTCGCGAGAAGTTCATCGAGCGCACATGGCAGGTCAAGGATAAGCATCACGACATCATCGTGAACCAGCTCAAGACCATCGGTGCCTCGTGTGACTGGTCACGCGAGAGATTCACCATGGACGAGGGACTCTCCAAGGCTGTCAGGGAGACCTTTGTTTCCCTCTATGAGAGAGGCCTGATCTACAAGGGTCTGTATCTGGTCAACTACTGCCCGCACTGCGGAACGGCCCTGGCCGATGACGAAGTCGAGCATCAGGAAGACACCGGACATCTCTTTGATGTCAGATATCCGTTTGCAGACGGCAGCGGATACATCACTGTCGCCACGACCAGACCCGAGACCATGTTCGGAGACCAGGCTGTTGCCGTAAACCCGGATGATGAGCGCTACAAGGCACTTGTGGGCAAGATGCTCAAGCTTCCGCTTACGGACCGTGAGATTCCCATCATTGCGGACAGTTTCGTAGGAATCGAGTTCGGAACCGGTATGGTAAAGATCACTCCTGCCCACGATCCGAACGACTGGGAGTGCGGAAAGAGACACAATCTCGAGCCGCTGAACATCCTGAATCCGGATGGAACGCTCAACGATGTCTGTCCCGAACAGTTCAGGGGACTTCCTGCCGAAGAGGCCAGGATGAAGGTCGCCAAGGTGCTTGAGGAACAGGGCTATCTCGTTAAGTGTGAAGAATATAAGCACGAAGTCGGACACTGCTACAGATGCAACAGCACTGTTGAGCCTTACATGAGCGAGCAGTGGTTCGTCAGGATGAGACCCCTTGCCGACAAGGCTCTGAAGGCCTGGAAAGACGGAGAAATCAGATTCTATCCGCGCCGCTGGGAGAATACCTATTCCAACTGGCTCGAGAATATCCGCGACTGGTGCATCAGCCGCCAGCTCTGGTGGGGCCACAGGATTCCGGTCTGGTACTGCGAGGACTGCGGCGAGATGATGGTCAGACGCGAGGATCCCTGCTGCTGCGATAAGTGCGGAAGCAAGAATATCCATCAGGACAACGATGTTCTGGATACCTGGTTCAGCTCCTGGCTCTGGCCGTTCAGCACGCTCGGATGGCCTCAGGATACCGAGGATTTAAAGAGGTTCTTCCCGACCAGCACACTCGTAACTGCTTATGACATAATATTCTTCTGGGTTTCCAGAATGATAATGGCCTCATTGGAGTTCATGGGTAAGGCTCCGTTCAGGGATATCTATATCACCGGTCTTGTCAGGGACAAGAAGGGCCGCAAGATGTCCAAGAGCCTGGGAAACGGCATTGACCCGCTCGATGTCGTGAACCTGTACGGTGCGGATGCCATGAAGTTCACCATCTGCTACCTTGCAACCCAGGGACAGGATGTTCTGGTCGATATGGACAGCTTCAAGCTGGGTTCCAGGTTCGCAAACAAGATCTGGAACGCCACAAGATACCTTCTGATGAACCTCGAAGGCAGAAATCTCGTGAAAATCGATCCTTCCGGGTTCAATTCAGTCGACAAGTGGATCTATCACAGCCTCAATGAGAATGTCCTGAAGGTCAGAAACGCCATCGAAGGCTACAAATTCAATGAGGCAGCCCAGGCTGTATACGATTTCTTCTGGAATGACTTCTGCGACTGGTATGTCGAGGCTTCCAAGATATCCCTCTATTCCGACGATGATGCCGAGAAGGACAGAGTCGTTTCGATCCTGATGGATATCCTGGCAGAGTCCATGAAGATGATGCATCCGCTGCTCTCGTTCCTCACTGAAGAGATATGGTCTAAGCTTCCGAACACGGAAGGCAAACTGATAACAACATTGTTCCCAGAGTATCTTGAAGCCAGAAAATACCCGCTTGAGGCCCAATTGATGGCTGCAATGCAGGATATGGTCAGAGGTATAAGGAACATGAGGGCAGAGCTTGGAATCGGAGCAGAGAAGAAGCTCAGGATGGTTGTAAAGATCGACCAGGCCGGAGACCTCTCTTCCTTCATGAAGGGCCATGTCGATCTTCTGAAGGTCTTTGCCAATGCCGAAGAGCTTTTGATTGACGATAAGGGTGAGATCGATGTGCGCGGTGCATTCCCGATCGCCGGTGCCGGATTCGAGACCTATGTCTTTGTGAGAGATGCAATTGACGTGGAAAAAGAGATTGCAAGACTCAACGTAGAGATCAGCAAGACACAGGCTCTTCTGGATGTTGTCCTGAAGAAGCTTTCCAATGAGAAGTTCATGGGAAATGCCAAGCAGGAGGCCATTGACAAGGAGCTTTCCAAGAAAGCGGAGTTCGAAGAGAAGATCGAAAAGGTTGCAAAGCACATAGAAGTTCTGAAATCTTTCTGAATATAACTTTGCAGTAACTATAGATTGTATGTTATGTTATATATGATTAGGGGGTTCAGATGAGAAGAGTCCTTCTGATATTGATACTGATTCTAGCCTTGCTGGTTTCCTGTGCCACCGGCAAAACACCCGTTGCCGAGCCGGAGGTCGAGACTGTAGTTCCTACTGTAGTCGAGGAACCGACGCAGGTTGTCGAGCCTTCCGAAGAGGCTGCCGAAGTTGAGGCGCCTGCAGAGGAAGAAGTTCCTGCCGAAGAGGCTGAGGTAATACCTGAAGAAGAGCAAATTGTTGTAGAAGAACAAGTTGCTGAAGAAGAAGCTCCTGTTGAAGAGCCTGCTGAGGAAGAGATTCCGGCCGAAGCCGAGCAGGATTGGAGCCAGGTCATCACGGCTGCAGCACCCGGACAGGAAGCTGAAGCCCAGCCTGCAGAGGCCGAGGAAGCTCCCGTTGTCGAAGCAGCTCCTGTCGAAGAGGAGAAGCCTTCTGCAGCAGCCGAGCCTGAAAAGCCTCAGACCAAGGCTGCAAAGAAGGATTCCTTCGTTGACAAGCTGACGGCTCTGATCAAGAAGGCCGGTAACTTCATCGTAAAGGAAAAGCTTCTGAGCGCAGGAATCTTCGTGTGCTTCATAGGTATCATCTATATCATCGTGGCCCTTATCATCAGCGCCAGACGCGAGAGAAGGGAAGATGCCTACTTCGAGAGAAAGCCGGAGTATGACAGCGAAATCCAGGAGACGGTGAAACCCAAGCAGGATACCGATCCCGAATCAGAGGATGATGAGTTTCTGAGGAGCCTTCTCGGTGATTCGTAAGCTATACTGACAAATACCGTAAAGGTGTTACAGCGGACCCGCAAGGGTCCCTTTTTTTTGATATTGCAGTACATAATTCTTACAATAATAGGTGTATTTGACTATCGAATCTGTAGAGAACTTATATAAAAATTATGCGAAACAATATCGAATTGCATAAAAAAGCGTACAGAAGGTATTTTGAAATAAAAAAGACTTGTATGATTTTACCTCATAGTATATATTTGTTTTAGGGTAAAATCATGGCTAAAACAATTGCGTTTCACCTTCAGAAAGGTGGTGTCGGAAAAACAACTATTTCGGGAACTCTTGCATGTCAGTCTGCACTGGACGGCTTTAAGACTCTTCTGATAGATGTTGACCCGCAGGGTAACGCATCGTCCTGGTTTCTGAAGAAAACCCCGAAGTATGAGCTTGCCGATGTCGTGCAGGGCAGATGCTATATTAAGGATGCACTTGTTCCCGTGGAGCAGGTTCCCAACCTCTATCTGCTTCCGACTTTCGGTATCGGCGGAGTACTGAAGAACTACAGCGAGACCAAGCTCTCCGAGGAGCCCTTCGTGCTTCAGGATCTGGTCAATGAGCTGTCCAAGGATTTCGACCACATCATCCTGGATCTTTCGCCCGGTCTCGGAAGGCTCGAGCGTTCCGCAATCATTGCCAGCGATGAGGTCATCACTCCCATGACACCCGAAGTCTTCAGCCTTGACGGTCTCGAGATCTTCATCGACGAGCTCAAGAGACTGAAGAAGAACCTTCGCAGCCAGGTCAGGCACTCGAGGGTCATAATCAATTCCTACGATGAAAGAATAAAACAACATAGAGATATACTCAAAGCGGCCCAGGAGGGTTCGTTCGAGGTCTACAGGATTCCGGTTGATCCCGTGTTCAGAAAGGCTCAGGAGGCCTCCATGGCTCCCCAGCAGTACAAAGAGCGCGGAAGAGGGCTGAAGGATAAGACGGTTGAGTCGATCGCGAAGCTCGAAAGTGTCATCTGGGACTGAGGCCCGGTAGGAAGGTAGTGTTATGGCGTTGAAGAGAAACCCTGAAGATTCAGTCCAGTACAATGAAGACATCACCGTAAAGGCGAAGCAGCTTTTTGCCAGTGATAGCGTCCGCAGAAAAGAGAACAAGATCCTCACCACTTTTTCGATAGAGCCTTCGTTCAAGAAGGAGCTTGAGGACCTGTTTGCGGAGCTCGGTCTCGGTTGGGCAGGCGGAATCAGGTTTGCTTTGAAAGAGTTCTCAAAGAAATACAAAAACTGAATAAAACTTATATAAGTATCATTGTAATTTTTGGAAAGTTCTATAGTCGTTCTATAGAACTTTTGTATTCTTTAAATCGTTGTAATATATTAATTTAATAGAAATGATAGCATAGCAATAGCAAAATGCTATCATTTTCATTATAAGGCCATATCATTTGATTATTGGTATCGGGATATACCGAATCCTCCGGAGACAATCCGGGCTCTGATGGGTTTGAAAGTCATGCTTACAAACCAGGTTAAATATTTACTGTCTTTGTAAATAGCTTGGCGATGCCGGAGCCTGTATATATGACTGTGGATACTATTATCCCTGAGATCAGGACCCCCAGGAGAATGAATAGTATGCTCTTCTTCCTATCCAGTCCCAGAACCCATGCTCCGATGGTTCCCGTCCATGCTCCGGTAATAGGTAAAGGTATAGCTACAAACAACATAAGTCCTAGTAAGCCGTACTTATTAACCTTTTCACCGACCTTTCTGCGGGCTCTTGCGATGGTTTTCTCGAAGAAGTTGTGATAGACGGTCCATTTGTCCAGGATCCTGTGAAGGGTTGCAAAGAACACGAAACCTATGAAGGGCACCAGGGCGTTGGACAGTACGCCGATGAGGAAGGACTGCAAGAGGGGGACCTCATTGAAGTAGGCGTAGGGGATGGCTCCCCTCAGCTCTGAAATGGGGATCATCCCGAGGAATGCACTCAGAAGGTATATCCTTGTCATTTATCCTTATCCTCCCTGTTGTGTACGTTGATGGCATCGACAGGACACATCTCGTGACAGCAGTAGCAGCGTATGCACTTCTTGTAGTCACAGACGACGTGCTTGGTGTTACTATCCGTCTCCCGAACAAGCGAAAGGGCCTTTGCAGGACAGATATTGATGCATCTGAGACAGCGTATGCATTTCTGATCGTTGAAATGGGGCTCAGGCTCGCGTTTCTGTCTCTTTCTGAGAATCGGAGTTGAGAAGAACGGGATTATCAGGGACCTTACGAAGCGGGTCTTGCTGCTTATGGGGATGCGGTCATAGTCATCGATAACGAGATCATGGGCATTGAGGATGGGGTAGACGATGTTCTCAGGCATGAGACGTCTGCTTCTGGCCTCGTTGAGAATCGGGATGTCGGCGACGTTGTAGCCCATGATCAGAGCCTCTGCAGTATCCATTGCATAACAGTTGTCTGATGCAAGTAAAATGTTTATGGGCCTGGGTTTACCGTTTGCAGGGCCTGCTCCTTCCATGCCAATGACGGCATCCATGATGCAGAAGGCAGGCCGAACTGTCTCATGGATTCCTACAATCAGTCTGGCAAAACTCTCCTTTGAAGGATACTTGGTATGGCAGACTGCCTTGTTCAGATTCGGAACAAGGCCGAAAAGGTTCTTGGTGGCTCCCGTGGAGTACATGAGCGTGTGTGTCTTGAACTTGCACACGGAGAACACATAGTCCACTTCATCGACAATTGATGCCATCGGAAGCTTCGTTTTGGTCCCGCTGACCCGTTTCGTGACCGGATTCTGGAGGAAATTGCACCAGATTGCCCCTTCTTCGGTGCAGACATCCCGGATTCCGCAGTTCTTTCCGTTGAAATTGGGGTTGTGGATGC
>JAGCUM010000030.1 GCA_017962865.1 Spirochaetales bacterium | reverse complement strand
ATTCTAAGACGTCTGAGGATGGCTGCCTGCGTTAAGAGCCTGATGGGCAAGCAGGGGAACCCCCTGCAGAAGAGCGACCTGTTCGACGATGCCAAGGACATGCTCGTATCATCCTCCCTCAGAGGCCTCCCGGTATTTGATGGCGAGAGCTTTGTGGGCTTTGTCACAAGAAGGTGCTTTCTGCGTAAGCCGAAGTACGATGTGATTCTGGTTGACCACAATGAGGCCTCGCAGAGCATCCGCGGCATAGAGGAGGCGAACATCGTGGAGGTCATTGACCATCACAGGGTTGATGCGGTCAAGACGGACTCTCCGATTCTGTTCGATGTGGAGCCTTTGGGAAGCACATGCACGATTGTCCATCAGCTGTATCTGAGAAACGGACTGATTCCGGATGCCGTCACAGCCAAGGTTCTTCTTACCGGAATCATATGCGACACACTGATTCTAAAGTCGCCCACTACTACTTCTATAGATATATCTAGCGCGAACCAGCTTGCATCCATGTGTGAAATCACAGACCTGATGGCTTTCGGCAAGGAGCTTTTCAGCCATAGCGAGTCTCTTTCCACAAGGGATCCGGAATCTGTCATAAAGTCGGATTTCAAGACCTACACGGAAAACGGGGTGAAGATCGGAGTGGGGCAGTGCGAGGTTCCGTTCCTCAGCGACTTGAACGACTACAAGGACACCTATCTTGCGGCTTTGGTGGACACGAATAAGGCAAAGGGCATGAACTGGGCGCTTTTGATGATTACCGATGTCCTTCGCGGGGACAGCGTGCTTCTTTCCAGCGATTCGAAGTTCGAGAAGAAGGTTTCATATACTCTTATCAGCGACCATGTTTTTGACATGAAAGGTGTGCTGTCTCGCAAGAAGCAACTGCTTCCAGAGATACTTCATGCGGTCGGATAAGAAGTTATTGACAAACTTATTCCCTTTTTGCTAAGTTACATTCTGCACGTTTACGTACTGGTACTATGCCCTTGTAGCTCAGTCGGTAGAGCACCACCATGGTAAGGTGGGGGTCAGCGGTTCAAATCCGCTCGGGGGCTTATTTGAAAACAACGGCTTTTGCCGCAAGGAGATAGAGATATGGCAGACAAGAAAAAAAGTCCTGTTGAGAAGATTGCCCTCCAGTGCACCGAGTGCAAGAGGAAGAACTACACAACGGAAAAGAACCGCCGTAACAATCCGAACAAGCTCGAACTGATGAAGTACTGCCCGTTCGAAAGAAAGCACACGCTGCATCGTGAGACAAAGGTAAAGTAAGCCGCAAGGCTTTCAGATAGAGGATATATAGGCCAGTAGCTCCAACGGTTAGAGCACTGGTCTCCAAAACCGGGTGTTGGGGGTTCGAATCCCTCCTGGCCTGTAGAAACCTCTTTCAGGAGAATCAGATGAAGAAACTTTTCAGATATTTCAAGGAATGCCGTCTCGAGATGAAGAAGGTCGCATGGCCCAACCGCGCAAGCGTGTTCTCGTCGACCAAGATCGTCATCATCACGACGATCATCTCGGCACTTCTCCTCTGGCTCGTCGATCTGCTTCTTATGAGGCTCGTTACCCTCATTTTCTAAGGAAGACTGTCATGGCAAGAGGCTGGTACACCGTTCACACCTATTCGGGTTATGAGCAGAAGATCGAGAAACTCATCCGCAGGATGATGGAAACGGACGCGGATTTCGCTTCCGTATGCCTTGATGTGAAGGTTCCCTTCGAAACCGTCATCGAAACGAAGGACGGGGTGAAGAAGGAAGTCAGGCACAAGGTCCTGCCCGGATACATTCTCGTCGAGCTCGACTTGCCCGAAGACGATTCCTGGAAGGGCTACTGCTCGCAGATCAAGCGCATCCAGGGCGTGACCGGCTTCTTGACCGCGACCAGATCGGCAAAGCCGATTCCCCTGTCAAAGGAGGAGATGAACAACATCCTCCAGAAGACGGGAGAGATCAAGGCCGAGAAGGCATTCAGGCCGAAACAGAGTTTCAACGAGGGCGAGACCGTCAAGGTTACCGAAGGTCCGTTCTCGGGATTCTCCGGTGTCATCGAGGAAATCAACGCAGAGAAGGGACGTATCAGGGTTTCGGTGGAAATCTTCGGACGCCCGACTCCCGTGGAGATCGAGTTCTCCCAGGTCGAGAAGCTCTGATGATGCTGCCGTCCGGTACCGGATGTTGCCGGGCGGGAAGATAGACATACGTCCGTTTGCAATGTAAATACTCCTCTCCGGAGCAATCCGGAAAGGTGGGAGCCTGATCGTATGACAGGCGTTAATACCAGCGTGGAGGTCTGAACATTCCGCCAACCCAGGCAAGACCTACCATGTAAGGAGAGAAATATGGCAAAGAAAAAGGTTGCTGCAATTATCAAGTTGCAGTGTCCGGCCCAGAAGGCTACACCGGCCCCACCGATTGGCCCGGCTCTTGGCCCTCATGGTGTAAGCGCACCTCAGTTTGTCCAGCAGTTCAACGAGAAAACAAGACAGTTTGAAGCAGGCTTGACAATCCCAGTAGTCATCACAGTCTATGCTGACAGATCATTCTCTTTCATTCTGAAGACCCCGCCGGCAGCCGTTCTTATCAAGAAGGCCCTCGGTCTTGAGACTGCAAGTGGTGTTCCCAACAAGCAGAAGGTCGGTACTCTCACACAGGCTCAGCTTGAAGAGATTGCCAAGACAAAGATGCCTGATCTGAACGCAAACGACCTCGAAGCTGCAAAGCGCATCGTCGCCGGAACAGCAAGATCCATGGGCGTGGAGGTGGAGAAATGAAGCGCGGCAAGAAATATCAGGAAGCTGTAAAGAAGTACGACAGAGCTAAGCTCTACACCGTTTCCGAAGCTGCCAGCCTGGTCAAAGAGCTTTCATTCGCAAAGTTCGATGAGACAGTTGAGCTTCACATCAAGCTTATGCTCAAGAAGAGCCAGAGCGTCAGAGACACGGTCGTCCTGCCGAACCAGTTCTCAGCAGAGAAGAAGATCCTCGTATTCGCTAAGGGAGACAAGGCTCAGGAAGCTTTGGATGCCGGAGCAGCATACGTCGGTGACAACGATCTGATTGAGAAGATCCGCGGCGGTTGGATGGATTTCGATGTAGCAGTCGCAACACCTGACATGATGAAGGATGTCGGTCGTCTCGGTCCTATCCTTGGTAGAAGAGGCCTCATGCCGAACCCCAAGACACAGACCGTCACAATGGATATCAAGGGCGCCCTCGCAGAACTCCGCAAGGGAAGAACCGAGTTCCGTTCAGACAAGACCGGTGTTGTTCACATGGCAATCGGAAAAGTTTCCATGGATGCCGACAAGATAGCTGAGAACGCTAGCGTGGCAGTCAAGGAAATCTTGAGAAGAAAGCCTTCCGATGCAAAGGGAGACTTCGTCATCAGCACAGCCATTGCTTCCACCATGGGCCCCGGCGTCATGGTCGATTCAAAGGAACTGCAGTGAGCAGGAGGTGAAGAATGGATTATCAGACAAAAGTGAACGCAACAAAAGAAGCAGCAGTCAAGCAGCTCAAGGATGAGTTCGGTCAGTATTCCGGTTTCATCTTCGCTGACTATCGTGGACTCACGGTCGCCCAGCTTTCCGATCTGCGCAAGCAGCTGAGAGCAAAGGACGCAGCATGCCGCATTGTCAAGAACCGCTATGCAAAGATCGCTATGCGTGAGCTCGGACACAACGGCGTTGAGAACGATCTTGTCGGACCTACCGCTGTCATCCTCGCAAGAGGCGATGAGCAGAGTGCTATTGCAAAGATTGTTATCGAGGCCCAGAAGGGAACCGACAACAAGCTCAAGGTTCGCGGTGGATTCCTGGATGGAAGAGCATTCGATGCCGCACAGGTCGACGCTTTCTCAAAGCTCCCCGGCAGACTCGAACTCATCAGCCACTTGATGGCTACGATGATGGCTCCCGTTCAGAAGGTCGCAGCAACACTCCTTGCCTACCAGGAGAAGTTGGAAGGCAGAGCCCCTGCAGAAGAGGCCAAAGCAGAATAATGACAGCCTTAGTCTTCAATGTACCATGCTACGGCTGTTGAAGAAAAATTTTTAAAGGAGAAGATAATATGGCTACAAGAGATGAGATTCTGGAATCAATCGCCAACATGACCGTGATGGAGGTCGCTGACCTGATCAAGGCTATGGAAGAGAAGTTCGGTGTTACAGCCGCTGCCGCAGCTGTCGCAGTCGCCGCCGGTCCTGCTGCACCCGCAGAGGAAGTTGAGGAGCAGACAGAGTTCGACGTCATCCTCAAGTCCTTCGATGCATCAAAGAAGATCGCCGCTATCAAGGCTGTCAGAGAAGTCAGCGCTGATCTCGGACTCAAGGAAGCCAAGGAGCTCGTTGAGGCCGGTGGAAAGGTCAAGGAGGGAATCTCCAAGGCTGATGCACAGGCTGTCAAGGAGAAGCTTGAGGCTGCCGGTTGTGTGGTAGAGGTTAAGTAATCTACTTTAAAAATGAACCTCCAGGGCCTGAAAATGGCCCATGGAGGGTTTTCTGTCTTAATCTGACAGTTTTACAGTTGTTTTTTTCGTTTGAATTTCAGTGATTTGGGGGGTACAAGATGGTTGCCAAAGGCAAGCCCATAAACCGAACCTACATCGGAGCCGACTTCGAAGAAGTATGTGAGCTCCCAGACCTTATCGGAATCCAGAAGGACTCCTATGAGAACTTCCTCCAGAGCAATAAGCTCAAAGCCGGACTTCCGCTTGACGAGAAGTGCGGACTTGAAGAGGTGTTCAGATCGATTTTCCCGATAGACGGCCCCAACGGCGAGATGAGCCTCAGGTATGAGAGCTACTCGCTGGATTTTGATAACATCAAGTATTCGGAGACAGAGTGCAAGAAGAAGGGACGCACCTACAGTGTGCCGCTCCGTGCTGTCATCAGCCTCGCACTTTCAGCCAACGACGAGCTCAGGGAGAAGGACATCTTCCTCGGAGACATTCCTCTCATGACAGACAGGGGAACCTTCATCGTCAACGGAGCAGAGCGTGTCGTGGTCAGCCAGATCCACAGATCCCCCGGTGTCATCTTCACCAACGAGAAGGGCGTTTACTCTTCCCGCATCATCCCGTACCGCGGCTCATGGCTCGAGTTCGAGATCGATGAGAAGAAGAACGTCATCTGTGCGAAGATCGACAGAAAGAAGAGAATTCTCGGAACCCTCTTCCTGAGGGCAATCGGGTACGATACCCGCGAGAAGATTATCGCAGCATTCTACGCCACCAAGAAGATGGCTCTCAGCGAGAAGACCAAGGAAGAGCTTGACGGAATGTATCCGGCAAAGGACATCTATGCCAAGGTCGAAGGCGAGGAGAGAAAGGTCTTCCAGGCCGGAACCGCCCTCAATGCAAGCGATATCGAGAGCCTGCTGGGTCTCGGTGTGACTTCAATCGAGGTCGTGGACATGGATGCAGATGATTCACTGCACAGCAAGATGGTCCTCAACTGCTTCGGCATCGAGGAATCCAAATACACAAACAGCGGAACAAGTGACGAGCCGACGAAGGAAGAGGTCCTGAGCACCATCTACAGCGTCCTCATGCCCGGCGAAATGATCACCACGGAGCGTGGAGAGAGGGAGCTTCCCGAAATGTTCTTCTCCTCAAGACGCTACGACCTCGGAGCAGTCGGCCGCTACAAGCTCCACAAGAGATTCCACGCAGGTGATGACGAGGCCGATTTCGATGAGAACCTCACCGTTCTCACTCCGCAGGACATCGTCAACACCATGGCTTTCCTCATCAGGGTCTTCATCCACGAGGAGAGTATCGACGATATCGACCATCTCGGAAACCGCCGTGTAAGGTGCGTGGGCGAGCTTCTTCAGCAGCAGCTCAAGGCCGCTCTCTCCAGGATGGAAAGAATTGCCAAGGATAGGATGAATACCAATCCCGAAGCCGCAAGGCCTCAGGACCTGATCTCTAACAAGCCGGTCGTGGCTGCCATCAAGGAGTTCTTCGGTTCATCGCAGTTCTCCCAGTTCATGGATCAGATCAACCCGCTTGCAGAGCTCACCCACAAGAGAAGACTCACAGCCCTCGGAAGCGGCGGACTCAACCGTGACCGTGCAGGATTCGAGGTCAGAGACGTCCACTACACCCATTACGGTCGTATGTGTCCGATCGAGACCCCCGAAGGTCCGAACATCGGTCTTATCGTTTCTCTTGCCAACTACACCAGGATCAACAAGTACGGATTCCTCGAGACCCCGTACAGGAAGGTCGTGGACGGAAAGGCAACAACCGACGTCAAGTTCCTTGATGCCTACGATGAGGAGAAGTACTTCATCGCTCAGGCCAACGCCAAGCTGAAGAAGAACGGAAGCTTCGTCGACAAGGACGTACCGGTCCGCAACAAGGGTGATTACTCCACACGCCATCCGAATGAGATCAAGTATATGGACGTTTCACCGAAGCAGGTCGTGTCCGTTGCAGCATCCCTGATTCCGTTCCTGGAGCATGACGACGCCAACCGTGCCCTCATGGGTTCAAACATGCAGCGTCAGGCTGTTCCTCTCCTGTTCCCGGAAGCTCCGAGAGTAGGTACCGGAATGGAGACCAAGGCCGCCTATGACTCAGGCGTTCTCGTGAAGGCCAAGAGGGGCGGTAAGGTCACTTACGTCTCATCCACGAGAATCGACATCACTGTCGATCCGTCAGAGTGCGAGATCGAGGGAGAGGTCGATACCTACGAGATCCAGAAGTTCCAGAGAACCAACCAGGATACCTGCTTCACACAGGTTCCGATAGTCTCAAACGGACAGATCGTGCAGAAAGGTACGGTCATTGCCGATGGTCCGGCCACCGACAGAGGTGATCTGGCACTCGGAAGAAACATCCTTGTCGGCTTCGTTCCATGGAACGGATACAACTATGAGGACGCAGTTCTCATCTCAGAGCGCGTGGTCAAGGAGGATATCTACACATCCATCCACATCCACGAGTTCATCACCGACATCCGTGAGACCAAGCTCGGTCCCGAGAAGCTCACACGTGATATTCCGAACACCAGCGAGAAGATGCTGGAGATGCTGGACGAGGAAGGTATCGTCAAGATCGGAACGATGGTCCACCCGGGCAACATCCTGGTCGGAAAGGTCACTCCGAAGAGCGAAAGCGATACCACTCCCGAGTTCAAGCTTCTGAACTCCATCTTCGGTGAGAAGGCCAAGGAAGTCAGAGACACATCCCTCAAGGTCCCGCACGGAACAGAGGGTATCGTCATTGATGTCCAGAGACTCAAGAAGAGCGAGAGCGATGAGCTGCCGCCGGGAGTCGAGGAGACCATCAAGGTTCTGATCGCCACCAAGAGAAAGCTCCGTCAGGGAGACAAGATGGCCGGTCGCCACGGAAACAAGGGTGTCGTTTCAAGGATCCTGCCGGAAGAGGATATGCCGTTCATGGAGGATGGAACTCCGTTGGACGTCTGTCTGAACCCTCTCGGAGTCCCGTCACGAATGAACATCGGACAGCTGATGGAAACCCAGCTCGGCTGGGCTGCCGTGAAGCTCGATGAGTGGTATACATCGCCTGTCTTCCAGAGCGCAAGCATGGAGCAGATCGAGTACAAGATGAAGGAAGCAGGACTGCCCATCACGTCGAAGACCACACTCTACGACGGAAGGACCGGAGTCCCGTTCATCAACCCTGTATTCTGCGGATACATCTACTATCTGAAACTGCACCACCTTGTCGACGACAAGATGCATGCAAGAAGTACAGGTCCTTACTCGCTGGTAACCCAGCAGCCTCTCGGAGGAAAGGCCCAGTTCGGTGGCCAGAGACTCGGAGAAATGGAGGTCTGGGCTCTCGAGGCCTACGGTGCTGCAAATACCCTGCAGGAGCTGTTGACCATCAAGAGTGATGACATGAACGGTCGTGTGAAGATCTACGAGAGCATCGTCAAGGGCGAGCCTTCTTCAAGCGCCGGCATGCCGGAAGCCTTCAACGTTCTGGTCCAGGAGATCAGAGGTCTGGCTCTGGATATGAGTGTCTATGATTCCAAGGGCAAGCAGGTTGCCCTCACGGAGCGCGATGATGAACTTATCAACAAGAAAGGTGTTTGATCAGGAGAGAAGCAGATGAAAGACATACAAGATTTCGATAGTGTAATGATTAAGTTGGCTTCACCTGATCAGATCAAGGCCTGGTCATACGGTGAGGTTAAAAAGCCCGAAACCATCAACTACAGAACCCTCAGACCCGAGAGGGAAGGTCTCTTCTGCGAGAAGATCTTCGGAACCACGAAGGAATGGGAGTGCTACTGCGGAAAGTTCAAGTCCATCCGTTACAAGGGTGTCGTCTGCGACCGCTGCGGAGTCGAGGTCACCAACACCAAGGTCCGCCGTGAGAGAATGGGACACATCACCCTTGCATCCCCGGTATCGCACATCTGGTATTACAGAAGCGTTCCCTCAAGGATGAGCCTGCTTCTCGACATCTCCAAGACCGCTCTCCAGAGCATCCTCTACTATGAGAAGTACATCGTCATCAATCCCGGCGAGACAGATCTCAAGTACAAGCAGCTGCTCTCCGAAGAGGAATACATCGAAGCCCGCAACCAGTACGGCGACTCATTCAATGCAATGATGGGTGCCGAGGCCATCAGGATCCTTCTCTCGGAGCTGGATCTCGAGGCCCTGAGCGTCGAGCTCGGAAAGCAGATGAAGGAGAAGGGCTCCAAGAGCGTCGACAAGCGCCTGCTGAAGAGAATCGAGGTTGTAGAGAACTTCAAGGACAGCGACAACCGTCCCGAATGGATGATCCTCACTGTCATCCCCTTCATCCCGCGAGATCTAAGACCTATGGTCCAGCTGGACGGCGGCCGCTTTGCAACCAGCGACCTCAACGACCTTTACAGAAGAGTCATCAACAGAAACAACAGACTCCAGAGACTCATTGCCCTCCATGCTCCCGACATCATCGTCAGGAACGAGAAGAGAATGCTTCAGGAAGCAGTCGATGCACTTCTGGATAACTCCAAGCGCAAGCGCGGAGCAGTCAAGGGCGCCAACAGCAGACCTCTCAAGAGTCTGTCTGACATGCTCAAGGGTAAGCAGGGTCGTTTCAGACAGAACCTGCTCGGAAAGCGTGTCGACTACAGCGGACGTTCGGTTATCGTCGTCGGTCCTGAGCTCAGGATGCACCAGTGCGGTGTTCCTTCCAAGATGGCTCTCGAGCTGTTCAAGCCGTTTTTGATCAAGAAGCTTGTCCAGGACAACCTGGCCAGCAACGTCAAGAAGGCCAAGACCCTCGTAGAGACCGAAACCAGCGAAGTCTGGGCAGTTCTGGACGAGGTCGTCAAGGAGCATCCGGTCATGCTCAACAGAGCTCCTACGCTCCACAGACTGGGAATCCAGGCCTTCGAGCCCGTTCTCGTTGACGGAAAGGCTCTCAAGCTCCATCCGCTCGTATGTCATGCCTTCAACGCTGACTTCGACGGAGACCAGATGGCAATCCACGTGCCCCTTACACAGGCCGCACAGCTGGAGTGCTGGACCCTCATGCTCAGCACCACGAACCTTCTGGACCCGGCAAACGGAAAGCCGATCGTCTATCCTTCACAGGATATGGTTCTGGGAATCAACTATCTCACCAGAGCCAAGAACGAGGACATCGGTGACGGACGCTACTTCGACAATATCGACGAGCTGCAGATGGCCATCGAGGCCGGAAGCCTCTCATACAATGCAAAGATCGGCTACACGCTGCCCAACGGACACAGATACACCTATCCGAAGGATCCCGAGGACTACACAACAGCCGGAAGACTCATCTTCTTCGACTCACTGCCCAAGGTGAACGGAATTGAATTCGAGGACTGCAACAAGCTCTTCGGAGACAAGCAGCTCAAGCAATTGATATCCCTGGCAATGAAGAAGGACAAGAATTCTGTTGCAGTAAAGCTCTGTGACGCCATCAAAGATGTCGGATTCAAGTATGCAACACTGTTCGGTGCAACGATCGGTCTTTCCGATATGATCGTGCCTGAGTCAAAGAAAAAGCTCGTTGACGAAGCCAACGCAAAGCAGTCCGAGGTTCTGGATCAGTACCACAAGGGACAGATTACCCAGGGCGAGCGCTACAACAGAATGGTCGACATCTGGACACAGACGAACGACAAGCTTGCAGACGAGCTCATGGCCAAGCTCAAGGAGAGCCAGAACGGCTTCAACCCGCTGTTCCTGATGGCAGACTCCGGAGCAAGAGGATCCAAGACCCAGATCCGTCAGCTCGGCGGTATGCGTGGTCTCATGTCCAAGCCGAACGGCGACATCATCGAGTTCCCGATCAAGAGCAACTTCAAGGAAGGTCTCTCGATCATCGAGTTCTTCATCTCCACCAACGGAGCCAGAAAGGGTCTGTCCGATACAGCTCTCAAGACTGCTGAGGCCGGATACCTTACCAGAAGACTCGTCGATATCTCACAGGATGTCGTCATCAATGAGGAAGACTGCGGAACCATCAACGGTATCGTACGTACTGCAATCATCGACAAGGAGAAGGACATCATCGTCCAGCCCCTGTCCGAGAGAATCACCGGTCTCTATACACTCGAGAACGTAATCAACCCGAACACCGGAGAGATCATCGTTCCGATCGACCAGGAGATCACGGACGAGCAGGCCAAGGCCATCGAGGATGCCGGTATCGAAAGCGTCCTGGTCAGAACGGTCCTTACCTGCGAGGCAAAGCACGGAGTATGTAAGAAGTGCTACGGACGCAACCTTGCAACCAACAAGCCGGTTTCAGTCGGTGAAGCTGTCGGAATCATCGCCGCACAGTCAATCGGTCAGCCCGGTACACAGCTCACGATGAGAACCTTCCACGTCGGAGGAACTGCATCCACGAGCACAGAGGACAACAAGGTCAAGTTCAAGCACCCGGTTCTGGTCACCAGAATCTCCGGCAACATCGTCAAGAACGCCGAGGGAGATGATCTCTTCACAAGAAAGAGCTACATCTTCTACAGACCGGCTCTGGACGAGTTCACCCTGTCCAAGGGCGTTAAGCTTGCCGAAGGCATCGCCGACGGTGTAAGGGTTCCCGGAAACTCCGTAATCTGCACCAACGGAAGCCAGAACATGGTCTGTTCCGTCAAGGGCGGTACGGTCAGGATCTTCGGTGACAAGGTCGCTGTTCTCGGTTCCGAGGACAGACAGGACGCCAAGAGCGGATCGATTCTCCACGTCAAGGAGAACCAGTACATTGCCGAAGGCGAGGCACTGATTACATTCGACCCGTTCTCCGAGCCGATCATCTCCGAAGTCAGCGGTATGGCAAGGTTCGCAGACCTGACCCTCGGTACAACTCTCATCAGAGAGGTCAACGAGGAGACCGGTACAGTCGGTTACAAGGTCACAAACCATGCCCTCGATGACGTCGAGCCCAGAATCGAGATTCTCGGCGAGGACGGAAGCATCATAGCTTCCTACCTGCTGCCCGGTTCATCCTACCTGCAGATCGAAGACGGCCAGTTCGTCAACGAAGGTCAGGTCGTGGCAAGACTGCTGATGGCCAGCGTCAAGACAAAGGACATCACCGGTGGTCTTCCGAGAGTCGGAGAGCTGTTCGAGGCCCGCAAGCCCAGAAGCGTTGCAGTCCTGGCCCGCATCAGCGGTGTTGTCAGCTACGGCAAGATAGAGAAGGGCAAGAGAGTCATCTACATCACCGATGACAACGGAAGACAGTACAAGCACTCGATTCTGCTCGGTAAGCACATCCTCGTCAGAGAGGGTGACCACGTCGAGGCAGCAGAGCGCCTGTGCGATGGAAACATCGATCCGCATGACATCCTGAACATCTGCGGCGAGAACCAGCTCCAGCAGTTCCTGCTCAGCGAGGTCCAGGAAGTCTACAGAGTGCAGAGCGTTGATATCAACGACAAGCACCTCGGTATCGTTGTCCGCCAGATGCTCCGCAAGGTCGAGATCCTCAAGGTCGGTGATACAAGGTTCATAATCGGTCAGAAAGTGGACAAGTTCCGCTTCCATGAGGAGAATGCAAGAGTCATCGCCGAAGGTGGTCAGCCGGCCATTGCAAGGCCCTGCCTGCTCGGAATCACAAATGCTTCCCTGTCAATCGATTCCTTTATCAGTGCTGCTTCGTTCCAGGAGACCACAAAGGTCTTGACAAACGCCGCAATTGCTGGTAGTAGAGATGAGTTGCGTGGTCTTAAGGAGAACGTCATCATCGGACACCTGATTCCGGCCGGAACCGGTATGAAGTGCTACCGCGATGTCAAGCTCCTCAGAGAGGACGCACAGGAGCTCAGCGACAGAGTCGAATCCGTCATGAGCGAGAGAGCTCAGGAGAGCATCGAAGAATTGGCAGACATGTCAACCGAAGATGACGAGGAGTACATCGTCGAGTCCGAGGACTACGGCGATGCCGAAGACGAGGAGTGATCCCCGTTCGTCATAGCTGAATTCGGAAGGCTATAAACCCGCAGGCGGGAATCCGAAGGGTTTCCGCTTGCAAAAGCTGTCCGTACGGACAGTTGATTGCGTACCCGGCAGTTGTCATGCCGCAGAGCATGAGCGCAGAGTACGGTGAGGAGGCAAAAATGCCTACAATTAACCAGTTGGTTAGAAAGGGACGCGAAAAGGCCACACACAAGACCAAGTCCCCGGCACTCGAGGGATGCCCGCAGAAGCGTGGCGTCTGCACAAAGGTCATGACAGTGACCCCGAAGAAGCCTAACTCAGCTCTGAGAAAGGTTGCCCGTGTCCGTCTTTCAAACGGCATCGAGGTTACAGCTTACATTCCTGGTATCGGTCACAACCTCCAGGAGCACTCGGTTGTCCTCATCCGTGGCGGAAGAGTCAAGGACCTTCCTGGTGTTCGTTACCACATCATCCGTGGTACCAAGGATACACAGGGTGTCACCGACAGAAAGAGAAGCCGCTCCAAGTACGGTACAAAGAAGCCCAAGGCTTGATGAGGAGGTATCTTTATGTCAAGAAGAACAAACGCACCCGTTAGAGAAGTCCTTCCGGATTCAGTTTACAACAGCACTGTCGTTGAGAAGTTCATCAACCGCATGATGCTCGACGGAAAGAAGTCCGTCAGCACCCGCATCCTCTATGATGCAATGACCATCATGGGCGAGAAGACAGGAGAGGCTCCTCTCGATGTTTTCACAAAGGCCCTTGAGAACGTCAAGCCTGTCGTCGAGGTCAAGTCACGCAGAGTCGGCGGAGCCACATATCAGGTTCCTACCGAGATCCGCGAGCCCAGACGTGAGGCTCTTGCAATGAGATGGATCATCGCAGCAGCCCGTGGCCGCAGCGGCAAGTCCATGAGCGAAAAGCTCGCAGCAGAGCTCCTGGATGCCTATGCAAACACAGGATCAGCCTTCAAGAAGAAGGAAGATATGCACAGAATGGCAGAAGCCAACAAGGCTTTCAGCCACATCAGATTCTGATCGGTCATCCGATAAGAACAATAAGCTCGGGTTCAGCTCCCGGGCTTTTTTGTATGGGCAAGTGAGTGAAGTTAGTACAAACGCGCACTGTCCTTTCATTTATACTAACAAGTTAGTACAGAAACGCCCTTTCTTTCCGCCTGTACTAACAAAATGCTTAAGCACTGTCAGATTGCAACCGGTATGTCGTACTTCTTCTTGTTGTAGACGTAGTTCTCGAGCTTGAAATCGTCCGTAGTGAAGGCGTAGAAGTCCTTTATTTCAGGATTCAGCGTAAATTTTGGGGCATCGTACTGATTCTGGGCTATGATTTCTTCTACGATGGGGATATGGCGGTCGTAGATGTGGGCATCGGCGATGACATGCACCAGCTCTCCTGGCACCAGGCCGCTTACCTGGGCCATCATGTAGACCAGGATGGCGTACTGGACCACGTTCCAGTTGTTGGCCGTCAGCATGTCCTGGGACCTCTGGTTCAGAATCGCATTAAGGACATTCCCGCTGACATTGAACGTCATGCTGTAGGCACAGGGGTAGAGGGCCATTTCGCTGAGGTCGTGATGGTTGTAGATGTTGGTCATGATCCTGCGGCTCTGGGGATTGTTCTTCAGGTCGAAGAGCACGCGGTCCACCTGGTCGAACATACCCTCCCTGTAAGCGTGCTTTACTCCAAGCTGATAACCGTAGGCCTTGCCGATCGAGCCGCTTTCGTCTGCCCAGCTGTCCCAGACATGGCTCTTCAGCAGATGTACGTCGTTGCTCTTCTTCTGCCAGATCCAGAGAAGCTCGTCCATGGCGCTCTTGACATAGGTACGCCTGATTGTAAGGACAGGGAATTCCTCCTGAAGGTTGTACCGGTTGACGATGCCGAACTTCTTTATGGTGTGTGCAGGGGTTCCGTCCTCCCAATGCGGTCTGACGGAAAGGTTCTCATCCGAGAATCCGTTTTCCAGGATGTCCTTTATGTTTGCAACGAATACCTTGTCTGCGTAGCTCATGGCGACCTCTTGTCATGTGTTCTTGCTTTTGGTTTTGACTGATTATAGCACAGATTCATCGTCTGTAATTCATCCTCTGCGGTATTTCTCAGTGGAATCTGTCGCCGTTATGGATTATGATTAGTTTACAAAAAGAAAAACACAGAGGCAGTCAGTGCAGTACAGACTACAGAGCCGGTATTACAGCGATTTCAATACGATAGATGTGGAAAGACTTCCGGGAAGAAGCTATTTCATCCCGTATCCGTCACGAAAGGATCTTGAGGGTGTTCCTCTGCTCGAGAAGCGCTATCGGTCTTCGCTTGTAAAATGCCTGAACGGGGACTGGGACTTCAATTACTACGACAATCCCAACGATCTTCCTTCGGAATTCGATTCCGATGATCTTGAGTTCGGCAAGATCGATGTTCCTTCCGTATGGCAGTACCGCGGTTATTCGCATCCGATGTACCTGAACGTACGCTATCCGTTTGCCTACAAGCCGCCTGTCATTCCCACCACACAGCCCGTGAAGGGCTATTTCAGTGCCCTGGACGGCTTCAAAAAGGCACCGGAGGATGAAATGAATCATGTGGGACTTTACCGCACGTTCTTCGAGATAACGGGGACAACCATCAACAACGAAATGCGATATGTCCTCTCTTTCCTGGGCGTCTGCAGCTGCATAGAAGTGCATGTGAACGGACAGTTCGCAGGTTTCTCAGAGGAATCCCACAACACCGCTGAGTTCGATATCACGTCT
>JAGCUM010000029.1 GCA_017962865.1 Spirochaetales bacterium | reverse complement strand
CTTCTTCGACTATCTTTCCGTCTGCCATGAAGACGACTCCTTTTCCGACTTCCCGGGCAAAGCCCATCTCGTGGGTGACTATGACCATGGTCATTCCCTTTTCGTCAAGTTCTCTGATTAACTCAAGGACTTCACCGACCATCTCGGGATCCAGGGCTGAGGTAGGCTCGTCGAAGAGCATGACCTGAGGCTCCATCATCAGCGCCCTGACAATGGCCACACGCTGCTTCTGTCCGCCGGAGAGCTGGATGGGGTAGGCATCCGCTCTGTCCTCGAGGCCGACTCTCGTGAGCAGCTGTCTTGCCTTTTCCTCGGCCTCCTGTTGGGACATCTTCTTGACCTTCATGGGGGCAAGGGTCATGTTCTGGAGCACGGTCTTGTGCGGGAAGAGGTTGAAATGCTGGAACACCATACCCATCTTGCGGCGGTGCTCGTCGATGTTCTTCTTGGCCTTGGTGATGTCGGTACCGTCGAAGATGACTTCTCCGGACGTGGGAATCTCCAGAAGGTTGAGGCATCTGAGGAAGGTTGATTTTCCGCTTCCGGACGGGCCGATTATGACCGTAACGTCTCCTTTTGCAATGGAGTAGGTTACGTCATCGACTGCCTTCAGCTCGCCGTTGTAGTAGTACTTGCAGAGGTTTGAGACCTGAATCAGTTTATCTTCTGTCGCCACGGCTCATCCTCCTTTCGAAATATGCGATTATCTTGCTGGTGGGGAAGGTAAGGCAGAAGTAGACCGCCGTTGCAATCAGCAGGGGCTCTGCGATCCTGAATGTGGCTCCCTTGGTTGCGGATACCGCATACATGATTTCCTGTACGCCGATGGTGTAGCAGATGGACGATTCCTTTATGATGGTCACGAACTCGTTGGCAATTGCCGGAAGGATGTTCTTGATGGCCTGGGGAAGGATGATTTCCTTCAGTGTCTGGCCGGAGGTGAGGCCCAGGGACCTTGCAGCCTCGGTCTGTCCGTGGTCAATCGACTGGATGCCGGCCCTGATTATCTCGGAGAGGTAGGCTCCCGAGTTCATCGACAGGGCGACGACTCCCGGAAGGAAGCGGTCGAAGCGGATGAATCCGAAGAGCTTGAAGTTGGGCAGACTGGCGTTTGCAAACACGACATAGTAGATGATGAAGAGCTGTACCAGCATCGGGGTGGCGCGGAACAGCTCTACATAACCTGTTGCAAACCAGGACAGGGGTTTGATCTTCGACATGCGCATCAACGCCAGCATCAGGGCGAAGATGAAGCCGAAGAGAACCGTCAGGGCTGACAGCGACAGTGTGCATATCAGCCCTTGCTCGAATAGTTGGATATATTGCCAGGTCTTGGCAAAGCCTGCGGATGAGAACATCTATGCCCTCAGTCCAGAAGACCTTCGATGATGTTGCCCGATGCCTTGATGTTGGCTTCGTCTACGAAAGCACCCATGCTTCCGTCGGAGAGAGCCTGGGCGATTGCCCTGTTGACACCTTCGAGCAGGGCGAGGTTGCCCTTTGAGATACCGACAACCGAACCTTCCTGGTCGTACGGGACAGCCAAGACGATTGCAAGCTCGGGATAGTTCTGCTGGTAGGACTGTGCAACGACTGTCTCGATGTAGGCTCCGTCGATTTTTCCGGTCAGAAGCTCTGCGATGATATCGGTGACCTTGGAGAGGGCGATGATGTCTGCATTGGGTGAGAATTCGCTGGCCAGACCCATCTGGATGGAACCGACCTGAGCAGCTACGGTAATCTCTTTCTTGTTGGTATCCTCAAGGCTCTTGAACTTGTCGGCATTGGCCTTTGTTGTCACAAACGATTGCCCGCCTGTGTAGTATACGGATGAAAACTCCATTACTTCTGCTCTTTCAGGAGCAGGTGAGTATCCTGCCATTCCTGCGTCGACGTTCTTGTTCTGGACTTCCATGAGGGTTCCGTCGAAGTCCATCGGGATGACCTCAAGCTCGAGACCGAGGAAGTCTGCGATGTACTGAGCAAGCGACATGTCGAAGCCTGCCAGGGAAGCAACTCCGTCCTCACCGATTGCATAGAACTCGTACGGAGCGAAGTCTGGGGAGGTGGCTACGGTGAACTTTCCCTTGTTGACTGTGGTGATTGCACCCTTGAGCTGATCAAGGGACATTGAAGAATAGTCGGCGTTTGCCGCAGGTGCCTGCTCGGCTGCTGCTGCAGCAAAAACGGGAAGACTTATTGCCAGAATGATAAGAATGATTGCAAGTTTTTTCATATTTTTGTCCTTCTTTGTAGTTTTATGCAGTCAATATGCCACTTTTGAGGATAATTGTCTAGAGTATGCAGAAAAAACTTAGAAAAAATGCATATTCATGTCAATCTATGTCGAATAATGCAAAGAGGGGACCGCAGTTGCGATCCCCTCGTGCTTTTTGGGTTTGAGCAATCACTCGCCGACCATCAGGTAGACAGCGTAGGCAAGCATCTCTCTGGTTGCAGCATCGTCTGCTGCAATTCCGAGTGTTGCAAGATCCTCTGCGATGAGGGAATCGAGCTGTGCTCCGGCTGCTGCAGCAAGGAAGTTACAGCTCAGCATATCCAGATCGCCGACGGTAAGCTCTGTTGCCGCATCCATCACGGGTACGATTCCGTACTGTCCGAGGTATGCAATGGAATCTTCCTGAGAGAAGTCACCGCCGAGCAGCAGAACCATGATCTGGGAGAACTCTCCGAGAGTTGCGGGAAGAGCAACTCCGAACTCCTCGTCGGATGCTGCCTGCATGAGGCTGTTGACGAAACAGAACTGGACTGCCTCGTAGAGCGGGCTTGTCTCATCGAAGTCTGCAAGCGTCAGCTGGGTCTTGTCCTGGACTCCGAACGGGTTGAGGACACTCTGGAATGCGTATGCGACACCACTGATGGCCGATGCGCTTCCTGCAGTGTAGTAGTTGTAGTTCTCGACGAGTGTCTGGAACAGGGGAGCGTATGTCTCTGCAAATGTCTCTGCCTTGATGCTCTTGAGCTGCTTCATTTTGTCGAGAACCCTCTTCTGATCCTCATGTCCGATCTGGTTGAGCAGTGCGTTCGTTGCTCCGGTGAGTTCTCCGGAGCTCAGTGCATAACCGGAATAAGCGGACAGGATGTATCCGTCCAGGGTCTCCTGGTCGATCTCGAAGTTGGCCACGAAGTCTCCAAGTCCGTCGTAGACCTCATAGCTGTCGACGATGTTGGGGTCTCTGTAGGTGAATGCATAGATTCCCTCGTCGGTGAGATAGATGTAAGCACCGTAGGCGCCTCTCTGGTCTCTCAGCTGCGGCAGAAGATATGCGTCGTCGATCAGGGCTGCAACTGCATCGAAGTCTCCCGTAGCCTTATCGTAGCCGAGTGTTCCGTTGGAAACGTAGATGACATTGTAGTTGACTGAAGAGTCGACGATCAGTGCCTCGCTGTCTGCAGCGGGCTCGAATTCGTAGGTCTGTCTTTCGATGGGCTTTCTGTCCAGGCCGGCCATGAAGGCATCTGCGCTTCTGAGATAGCTCTCATAGCTTTCCTCGTTTCCTGCGAACAGGATGATGCCGCCGGTTGAGTTGTTGAAGTACTCGACGACTTCCTCCAGGCCTGCGATAACGACTTCCGGATTAGTCTCCATTGCCTGTGATGCGGCATCGAGGAAGTAGTAGAAATCCAGATAGTTGGCGTAATTGTAGTAGGTGTTGGTTCCGCCGTTCGTGGAAAGAGCCCTGTAAATCAGGGTGTTGTAGCTGGCGTTGTTGATGCTCTGCTTGAGGGATGTCTTGAGGTTGGAGATTATATCTCTGACTCTGGTCTCATCGAACACATTGTCGAAGATCAGCTCATGAACAAAGTTCAGGGCATCTTCCATATCCTCATCCATGGCAATGAAACCGACTCTGAGTCTCGGGGTCATCTCCTTGGTGATCTCATCCTCGATCAGGGACATGCGGATGGTGCCGCTGTAGAGGTAGCGGGTCATCAGGCTCGAGAGCTCCGTTCTTGTATGCTCGGTTGTATCAAGCTCTCCGATGAGGTTGACAAACAGCTTGAAGAAATGGATCTGGTCCTGTCTGAGGCCGCTTGCATCCAGAAGAAGTCCGGCATAGCCGACATCGCTTACATCTGCCTTTGCCCAGATTCTGCGGATTCCGTCATCTCCGATAACATCCTCGATATCATAGATTCTGGCTTCCTCGGGGAGGCTGTCGACATCTACGACCTGAATCTGGCGAACCATGGCTGCCGTATCGACTGTCTCTTCTTCGGGTGCATTGGTTGCCTTGACGATGGCAGCGATTTCTTCGCCGCTCATCTGTGCCTTGACCTGAGCCAGACGCTGGGCAAGCTCTGCATCCTTCTGCTCCTTGAGACCGGCAACTGCCTTTGTGGTAACAAGGGCATTGAGGTCGTTGGAGACGACATACTTGGAAATGAGATCCTTGAAGGAACCGTCGTCGTTCCACTTCTGGAAGTTCTCGACGTCATCGAGGAAGTCGATGTATCCGAACAGCTGATCTGCGCCTGCCCAGTAGTAGGCGAAGGAGGGCATGACGTCCGTTCCGACGCTGGAGCTTTCGCCCGAGAGCAGGGTCTCGAGTCTGAATGATGCTACGATTGAATCAACTACGACGGGATCGAAGCCTTCCACTGCAATCTGGGCCATCGAGCTGTCGACGATTGCCTTGAAGGTCTCTGCATCTTCCGGGTTGACACCGTCAGCGATGAACTCGATGAGAACTTCGGGTCCGCTGAAATCGATATAGCAGTTGAAGGATCCGTAGGGAAGGGCGTTCTTGAGGTTTTCCATGAGAACGGAGCTCGAGTCACCGGCGAGGGTGGTCATGAGATCGATCTTGTTCATGGTCTCCTGGTCGATGTCATTGCAAACGAATCCGTAATAGATTGTTGTCGAGTTGGTAGTATCGCTTGAAGCCTCGACGGGGAAGTCGAACACTGCGACCTGGGGTTCCGTGATCGGTTTGTATCCCGGGTCCGTGAAATTGAATTCCTTCCTGTCATAAGCGGAGAAGTAGGAATCAAGCATCCCGAGATAGCCTGCCCAGTCATCGAATTTACCATAGAGGAGGGTAAGGGAGTTGGAAGGATGGTAGTACTTTCCGTGGTAATCCTTGACGTCTTCCCATGTCATGTCGGGAATTGCGTCCGGGTTTCCGCCGCTGTCATTGGCGATGTAGCTGCCCGGGAAGATGACTCCGAGGAAGTTCTTGCCTGCCTTGCGGGTTCTGGTGGTTGCGCCGAGCATCTCGCTGTAGACGGTACCTGCGATCGTCAGGTCATCATCTGCACTTCTGAGCACATAGCGCCATGCTTCCTCGTCGAAGATCGACTTGTCTTCAAGAAGCATCGGGTTGAAGACGCTGTCGGTGTAGTAGTCTGCAAGAGTGAAGAGCTGATCCTCCGAGAGCGATGCCACGGGATAGATGGTCATGAACGGATATGTGCTGGCGTTCATGAAGGTGTTGTAGGTCTGATAGCTCAGGTTGAACCACAGTGCCTTGGAGGG
>JAGCUM010000028.1 GCA_017962865.1 Spirochaetales bacterium | reverse complement strand
GACATCATCAGGAAGATTCCCAAAGTAGAGCTTCACGATCACCTTGACGGAGGTCTCAGACCCCGGACCGTCATAGATCTTGCCAAAAAGCAGGGTATCGGGATTCCTTCCTCCGACCCGGTGGAGCTTGCCGAATGGTTCGAGAAGGGCTGCAAGCTCAAGAGCCTTCCGTTGTACCTGGAGACCTTTTCCGTTACCACTGCCGTCATGCAGACAGAGGAAGCCCTTTGCCGCGTAGCTTACGAAGCAGTTCTGGACTGGCACGCAGAGAATATAGTCTACGGCGAGATCCGCTTTGCACCGATTCAGCATACAAACCTTGGCCTGAGTATGGACAGCGCCGTCAGGGCCGTTCTCGAAGGTCTGGAGCAGGGCAGAAAGGAAACCGGAGTGCAGTTCGGCCTGCTTCTGTGTGCAATGAGAAACCAGAGCCCGAGCCTCAGCCTCGAAGTTGCAAAGCTTGCTGTTGCCTACCGCGACCGCGGAGTGGTGGGATTCGATATCGCAGGCGATGAGAAGGGCAATCCTCCAAAGGACCACATCGAGGCTTTCCAGTACATCCGCAACAAGAATTTCAACATCACCATACATGCAGGAGAGGCCTATGGGCTTGATTCCATCTGGCAGGCCATCCAGGTCTGCGGAGCACACAGAATCGGCCATGGGACCAGACTCGTTGACGACATGAGCCTCGACGGGCTGCACATCGAGAGCATGGGGGATCTGGCCCATTTCGTACAAGACAAGATATTCCCCTTGGAAATGTGCCTCTCAAGCAATATCGGAACAGGAGCCGCAGCATCGTTCGGAACCCATCCCTTCCAGGTTCTGTTCAGGAATCACTTCAGGGTGTTCCTGTGCACCGACAACAGGCTCATGAGCAACACGACGCTTACACGTGAGATGGAGCTTGCAGTATCCAACTTCGGGCTGAGCCTGAAGGACCTGGAGAAGATCAGCATCAATGCAATGAAGAGTTCATTCATACACCACGAGCAGAAGCTGGACATCATCTACAACGTTATCAAGAAACAATGTGCCGACCTGCGCCGTGAATACGGATATTCCGACTGGAACTGAATATCTTTGTGTGGACAGTAACCGAGCAATAATCTAGAATAATAGGACAATGAAGGACAACAAGCGCTGGAAATATCTTACCAACTCTTTTCTCGCTCTCGCTGTAGTGATATCCCTTGCCATGATCACCTTCGTGACCGTCAGGCAGTGGGGCATGGTCACCGACTACACTCCGGGCAACAGCGTCTACATGATCAATGACGGTTGGGTGGTCCTCGAGGACGACGGACGGATAACGGAATTCAATGACTTCCAGACCCAGCTTTCGGTGAACAGGCTGCATCTCAGCAGAATCTTCATTTTCCCACAGGATTACACGCAGGAAACCCTCAATTTCATAGTCAGCTTCAGTGCCGTCCAGGTTTATCAGGATGGGTCCCTGATCTACAGCTTCGGTGATGAGGCACAGCTGGAAGCCGGAATGTTCACCGGCAAGTACGAAGTCAACATCAAGCTGGATGTCTTCCCCGGTGAAGCTTCCGAGATCGAGGTAATCTTCAATTCGACGACTCCGCTGACCATCAACCCGTTCTTCTTCGGCGATTCGCTGGATCTGATGCACAACGAGATGCATTCGGCAATTCCTTCCGTCATTTTCGTTACCGGAGCCTTCGTCCTGGTGTTTGCAATGGTGCTGATCTGCATCCTCGGAAGAAAGAAGTATTCGGCAGAGCCTGCTTTCTATTACTTCCTTCTGCTTGTGGCAGTGGTAGCCTGCTGGATTCTGTCCAACATCAAGGCTTTGGGTCACATGGGATTCAATATGGGAGTCATGGGAATCGCATCGTATGAGCTCTTCATGCTCATTCCGGTCATCTTCTGCCTTTTCCTTTATTCGTCTTTCCTGAGGATGAGGGTCGTTGATCTCGTTGCCTTTGCAGTCTCGGTCGGAACCTTCCTTCTGGTGAATGTCCTGCATCTGATAAACAAGGTCGAAATCTATCAGACCGACATCGTCTCGGAGACTGTCCTCGGGCTCTGTCTGGGTTTGTCTGTGGTGCAGTCAATCTACGAGTATGCCAGAGTCCGTTCAAGACGAGCCCTCGTCATGATGATTGAGATCCTGATTCTCGTCATCGGCTCATTCATCCAGATCTTCCTGCGCGATCGCAACAGGAGTCCGTATCTTTCACAGGCCCTGCTGCTTCCGCTCACGCTTTTCATAATCCTGCACATGGCTATCGTCATCAGCGAATTCTTCAGCCTCATGGCAGAAGGCCGCAAAGCAGGGGACTATCTGGTCATGGCCAAGACCGATCCCCTTACCGGACTCGGAAACAGAAGAGCCCTCGACCAGTACATTGCTGAGATTTCAAACACATCTTCCCCGTTCTTCAGAATCGGCTGTATAGTCTGTGACCTGAATGACCTGAAGATCACCAACGATATCCACGGTCATGCCGTCGGGGACCAGCTGATCAAGGATTTCGCAAAGTGCCTTGAAATCTGCTTCGAGAACCGCGGCGTTCCGTTCAGGACCGGCGGAGATGAGTTCTATATCCTCTTCAGCGATGTCGAGGTCGACATGTCGGCCATGATGAGGCGCCTTACCATCGGTATCGAAGGTTCAAACACAAGCACCGACTACAAGCTCTCGTGTTCCAGCGGATGCTATGCCGACTATGTGCCGTCCCACAATGAGGCTGCAGTCTGGGATATCATCAAGTTCGCTGATGCCGAGATGTATAAACAGAAGAAGAAGGACCGCGAACAGCGCAGAGATCAAGAGGGGGGGGGTGATCCCCAAATAATCTTATAACTTATAATAAGATAAAAAAGGAGCCGAGGTTATTCGCCTCGGCTTTATTATTGAATCAGAGCCCCGTCTCATACCCTCGTGTCGGGCTCTGGATAGAGGGTCACATCTTGGCGATCAGTGCCTTGATCTCATCGGCAAGGTTGTCCAGATCGAACGAGAGAACTTCCTCTTCGTTGCTTCTGAGCTTGACCTCGCACTTGCCTTCCTTGAAGCTTCTGTTGCCCAGGGTAATCCTGATGGGGATACCGATGAGGTCTGCATCTGCGAACTTTACGCCGGCGCTTTCCTTGCGGTCGTCGTAGAGGACCTCGATACCTGCAGCCTCAAGGTCGCTGTAGATTTTCTCTGCAACATCGGTGTCCTTGCTGAGGCTGATGAAGTGAACCTGGAACGGAGCGACTGCGATGGGCAGCTTGAGTCCGTTCTCGTCGTTGTACTCTTCGCACAGGCAGGCAAGAAGTCTTCCGATTCCGATGCCGTAGCTTCCCATGATGACGGGCTTGCGCTGGCCGTTCTCGTCCTGG
>JAGCUM010000027.1 GCA_017962865.1 Spirochaetales bacterium | reverse complement strand
GGGACCTTCGAAGGCCAAGAGGCGTAAGGTTACGGTCAAACGCGCCCGCGAGATGTTCACCGAGGAGGAGACCGAGCGCAGCGTGGATCAGGAGAAGGCCTTCGAAATCGCCAAGGAGCGCACCGAGCAGATGGGAATCATCTTCATTGATGAGATCGACAAGATTGCAGGCAAGAACAGTGCCTCCTCAAGTCCGGATGTTTCCAGAGAAGGCGTGCAGCGCGATATCCTGCCGATTGTCGAAGGAACCAAGGTCACGACCAAGTGGGGTGTCATCGATACCTCCCATATCCTCTTCATCGCCGCAGGTGCCTTCCATGTATCGAAGCCCAGCGACCTTATTCCCGAGCTTCAGGGACGTTTCCCGCTCCGTGTCGAGCTGGAGGACCTGAAGGCAGAGGATTTCTTCCGTATCCTCAAGGAACCCGAGAATGCAATCACGCTTCAGTACCGTGAGCTTCTGAAGACTGAGGGAGTTGAACTCAATTTCACAGACGAGGCCATCAGACGCGTCAGCGAGATTGCCTATGAGGTCAATTCAACTACCGAAAACATCGGTGCCAGAAGGCTTTACACCATCATGGAGACCCTTCTGGACGATCTGAGCTTCAACGCAAGCGAGATGAAGGGCCAGAAAGTCGATATCACTCCGGAATATGTCAATGAGCGTCTCTCAAGCGTGGTGAAGAACCAGGATCTCAGTAGATATATTCTGTGAAAGATGTTATGATTTGCCTGTGAACTACATTACAATCGTTGCACCCACGTACGAAGATGCCGTCCGTTCTGCCCGCGAGCAGTACGGCGATAGAATAAGAATTCATAGCCGCAAGGATGTTGTGGAGAAAGGCTTCCTGGGTCTTGGAAGAAAACGCCACTGCGAACTGACTTGTTTTCTGTCCGATGCCGCTGCGCCAGCAGCAGCAAAGCCTTCCGCTCCCGCACCTGTTGCGGAAAAGCCGGAAGTAAAGGAAGAGAAGACTGACTCCGAGGAGGAGAGGGATATCAGGCGCTTCGAGCGCGAGGCCTATACTCCGGATCCGGAATCCAATACTCCCGATCCTGCCCTCGAACCTGAGCCGGAAGCAGAGGTATCGGCCTCTGAAACGGTGGAAGAGAGTCCTGTCGCCGAAGTTGAGCCTGCCGTCGAGCCGGAACCCGTGGCTGAACCTGTCGTGGAGAAGGACCCGCTCGAGAGCCTTGAGAGGCATGCACGCAGAATCCTTTCCATGAATGATTTCTCGGAAGGCTATATCAACTGGCTGATTGCAGATGTCCGCAAGCAGCTTGAGCCTGCGTTCCCGGTTGTTCCCGGAAAGAATGATTTCGAGCTTCTGATTGTCGACAGGATCGTCGGATCGGTAGAAATAGACCACAACAGCCAGCTGCATCCGCCGAAGGTATTTGCCCTCGTGGGACCTACCGGTGTGGGAAAGACAACAACGATTGCAAAGATAGCAGCCATCTACGGCACGCTGCCGCCAGAGGAGCTGCGCAAGAAGGTCCGCATCATTACCCTTGATTCGTTCAGGGTAGGGGCCTATGAGCAGATGGAGAACTTCGGAAAGGCTCTGAACATCCCCGTTCTGAGGGCCGATGACGAGGCACAGTTCTTCGAGGCTCTGGAGAAGTCCAACGATGCCGAACTGATTCTCATCGATACCATCGGACGCTCACCGAGGGACAACGAGCTTAATGTCAAGCTGCAGACCCTTCTGAATGTGCCTGACAAGAAGAACACCAGATGCTATCTGGCCGTCAGTGCTTCCATGAAGAAGATCGATATCGACAAGGTCTTCGAACAGTTCAAGATGTTCAATATCGCATCTGTCATCGTCACGAAGGCAGATGAAACCCAGACAATAGGCAATATCCTCTCGATCTGCCATGACCGCAAGGTTCCGCTTCTGTTCATCACGGACGGACAGATGGTTCCGAGAGACATACACAAGGCATCCAGTGCCTTCGTGCTCAGTCTGCTGCGTGGTTTCAACATGGATTTCAACTCCCTGTGGAACACCCAGATAGGCTCCGATGAGTGAGTTTTATTGACTGTTATATCAGATTTAGATATAGTATACGCGTTAAATTGTAATGGAGGATTTCAATAATGAAAGTTGGAATTAATGGATTTGGTAGAATCGGTCGTTTTGTCTTCCGCGCAGCTATGAAGAGAAATGACATCGAGATCGTCGGAATCAATGATCTTTGTTCAGTTGATTATCTGGCATACATGCTCAAGTACGACACAATGCACGGTCAGTACGAGGGTACAATCGATTTCGATCTTGAGAAGAACCTTCTCATCGTCGACGGCAAGGCAATCCGCGTGACAGCATGCAAGGACCCCAACGAGCTCAAGTGGGATGAGGTCGGAGCAGAGTATGTCGTAGAGTCCACAGGTCTCTTCCTCACAAAGGAGAAGGCTCAGGCTCATATCAACGCCGGTGCCAAGTATGTCGTCATGTCAGCTCCTTCAAAGGATGACACACCGATGTTCGTTGTTGGTGTCAACGAGAAGTCCTATGTCAAGGGCACACAGTTCGTTTCCAACGCTTCATGTACAACAAACTGCCTGGCTCCGCTCGCCAAGGTTCTGAACGACAACTGGGGAATCACAGAGGGTCTCATGACCACTGTCCACTCAACTACAGCTACACAGAAGACTGTCGACGGTCCTTCCGCTAAGGACTGGAGAGGCGGCCGCGCTGCTTCCGGCAACATCATCCCGTCTTCAACAGGTGCTGCAAAGGCTGTCGGAAAGGTCATTCCTTCCCTCAACGGCAAGCTCACCGGTATGTCAATGAGAGTTCCTACTCTTGATGTTTCTGTCGTCGACCTCACAGTCAACCTTGCCAAGCCGGCAAAGTATGACGAGATCTGCGCAGCCATGAAGAAGGCTTCCGAGGGCGAGCTCAAGGGTATCCTGGGCTACACAGAGGATGCAGTTGTTTCTTCAGACTTCCTCGGTGATCCGAGAACTTCCATCTTCGACGCAAAGGCCGGTATCGCACTTACCGACACATTCGTCAAGGTTGTTTCCTGGTATGACAACGAGATCGGATATTCCAACAAGGTCCTCGATCTCATTGCCTACATGAAGAAGGTCAACGGCTGAATTTAATCCAGCACAGTTCAGGCCTGCCCAACCGGCAGGCCTGAGTTTCGTAAAAATCAGGAGTATAGCATGGTCCTTAACACAATCAGAGAAGCTGATCTCAAAAATAAGAGAGTCCTTATCCGTGTCGATTTCAACGTACCTCTCAAAGAGGGCAAGGTCACGGATGCAACAAGAATTGTCGCAGCTCTTCCCACAATCAACTACATCCTTTCACAGCCGGGTGCATCACTTGTGGTCATGAGCCACTTCGGCAGACCCAAGGGAAAGAAGAATCCCGATTTCTCAATGGTGCCGGTAGGGAAGAAGTTCGAGGAGCTTCTCGGACGTCCCGTGAAAGTCGCTTCAGATGTCATCGGTGAAGAGGTCAGAAAGGAAGTCGAGGCCCTCAAGGCCGGCGAAGTCCTTCTTCTCGAGAACTGCCGCTTCTATCCGGATGAGGAAGAGAACAACCCCGAGTTCGCCAAGGAGCTCGCATCCTTCGGTGATGTCTATGTAAACGATGCTTTCGGAACAGCTCACAGGGCCCATGCCTCCACAGAGGGTGTTTCCCATTATCTGCCTTCCTATGCAGGTTTCCTCATCGAGAAGGAAGTCAAGTTCATGGCTCCTCTTCTTGAGAATCCCGCCAAGCCTTTCGTCGCCATCATCGGAGGCAGCAAGGTTTCTTCCAAGATTTCCGTCCTGGAGTCCCTGGTCAAGACCTGTGATGCCATCGTCATCGGCGGTGGAATGGCCTATACCTTCCTGAAGGTTCAGGGTCATCAGATCGGAAAGTCCCTTGTCGAGGACGATTATCTCGAGACCGCAAAGAACTTCCTTGCCGCAGCAAAGGCAAAGGGCGTCAAGGTCATCCTTCCTGTCGACCATGTCTGTGCAGCTGCTTTCGCTGAGGATGCAGAGCCTGTTGCAGTCGACACAATCGAGATTCCCGCTGACCTCATGGGCATGGATATCGGACCCAAGACAACAAAGGCCATCGTCGACGAGCTTGCAACTGCAAAGAGCGTCGTATGGAACGGACCGATGGGTGTCTTCGAGTTTGCTTCCTTCGCAAAGGGAACAGAGGCTGTTGCCAAGGCTCTTGCAGCGTCCGATGCCACTACAGTCGTAGGCGGCGGAGACAGCGTGGCTGCCATCAACAAGTTCGGTCTTGCCGACAAGATCAGCCATGTTTCCACAGGCGGCGGTGCTTCACTTGAGTTCCTGGAGGGCAAGGTACTTCCGGGCATCAAGGCTCTTGAGAAATAATTGATTTGAGGAAAAGAAAATGAGAAACCTTTATATTGCCGGTAACTGGAAAATGAACCTCGTTCCGAGTCAGGCTGCAAAGTATGCTTCAGAGCTTGCTGCAGCTGCCAAGGACGCTAAGGTCAAGGTCATGATCGCTCCGACATACGTCTGTCTTCCCGCAGTCGTCGAAGCAGTGAAGGGCAGCAACATCATCGTAGCTGCACAGAACGTCAATGACCATGAGAAGGGTGCCTACACCGGAGAGATTTCCTGTGACATGCTCAAGGACATCGGAGTCAATACCGTTATCCTGGGCCACAGCGAGAGAAGACAGTACTACGGAGAGACAAACGAGTTCATCAACAAGAAGGTCCTCTTTGCTCTTCAGAGCGGTATGGATATCGACCTCTGCGTCGGTGAGACACTTGAAGAGAGAGAGGGCGGTCGCCTTGAGCAGGTTCTCTCGGATCAGATCAACATCGGTCTCGAGGGTGTCACCGAGGAGCAGATGGCTCATGTTACAATCGCATACGAGCCTGTCTGGGCAATCGGAACAGGCAAGACAGCTACACCGGATGATGCAAATTCAGCCCATGAGTTCATCAGGGGCCTGATTGCCAAGAAATTCGGCAAGGCTGTTGCAGAAAAACAGATTATACAGTATGGTGGGTCAGTGAAGCCTTCGAATGTCAAGGAGCTTATGGCTTGCGAGCACATCGACGGCGCACTGGTTGGCGGAGCATCTCTTACACTTGAGCAGTTCCTGCCGATCATCAATTGCTGATTTTATTTGGTAGGTAAGTATATGGCAGTTTTGAGTATCATTCTTTTGGTTCTTTTCGTTCTTGTCAGCCTGTTCCTGATTTTCCTTGTCTCGATCCAGAGCGAGGATGCCACAGGTTTGGGAGGAGTCTTCGGCGGAAGCAGCGATTCAGCATTCGGCGGAAGGTCCAACAGGGTCATGAACAAGATTACAGCCTATGTTGTGGCTGCATTCGTCGTCCTGGCAATTCTTGTTGCATTCGTCAACAAGTCATCCGACTCTTCTGTTCTCAGCTCACTGAGCTCACAGGCAGCTGCTACAGCTACGACAACAGAGAGCACAACAGGAACAACGACATCAGGGAACTGATTGAATATCGAATCCGACATAAGGCCGCCTGTGTACAGTGCGGCCGATTTGTCTAAATGGAGCTATAATAAACTCCATAGGTAGGGGATTGTATGAGAGTCTGTGTTTTGTATTGCGGAAACCAGGGAAATGAGCCGAAGCTCAAGGAGCTTGCGAACAAGCTCTCCGACGGAATCGCTTCAAACGGACACACCGTTGAGGCCTTCGACATGAACCTCGAGATGGGAAAGGTGATTTCGTTCTATGACTATGTCGTGGTAATCACCAGAGCCGTTTCATTGTTCTCGAAATACATCCCCGAGAATGTTTTGAAGTTCCTTAAGACTGCAGGCACTGTATCCGGAAAGCGCTGCAGTTGTTTTATCAGTAAAGACAGTGCGAGGAAGTCCAAGGTACTGCAGTATCTCATGCATGTCATGGAATCAGAAGGCATGTACCTCAAGGTTTCGGATGTCCTCTCCAACGGCGATTACGCCTATGCAGTAGGAAAGCGCCTGCATGTCGATTCCGGAATGAAGGAGTGATCCGTTATGAAGAGAAGTATATTCACAGTTCTGGCACTTGTATTTGCCATCGTTTTCGCCATGCCTGCATTCAGTGCAATTACAACACCTCTTGTAAGAATCAACCTTACGAAGACCGTTGTCATCACTCAGGAGGAGCTTGACGAGAAGACTGAGCTCTACAAGCAGACCTACGGAGACAATATCGATCAGGCTACGGTCCTTGATGCAATGATCTCCGATGAGCTTCTCGCACAGGCAATGGAGCGTGACGGTTATACTCTCACGGAAGAGCAGAAGGACGAGCTCCTTGCTTCCCAGAGACAGAGCATCGAAGCTCAGGTGGGCGGAAAGCTCACTGACGAGATGTTCGAGTATCTGATTTATCAGAACGTCGGTACCGATGTTGCCACTTATCGTGATTACATTGCTGAGCAGTATCTTGTGCAGGCCTATGTCTCCAACAAGAAGGCAGCCATGTTCCAGGATGAGGGTCTTATTCCCACGGATTCCGAGATAGAGGCATTCTACAAGAAGAACAAGTCCTCCTTCATCAGCCCCGAAAACGTGAAGCTTTCGCATATCTACTTCAAGTTCAACGACAACAAGGATGCTGCTCTCAAGAAGGCAACCGATGTCCTGAACCAGATAAAGAGCGGCAAGATCACATTCGAGAAGGCTGTTTCCCAGTACTCTGAGGATACCGATTCCGTCAATACCGCCGGTGATATCGGCTGGCTGTCCATTAGCTATTCCGACACCATGGCATACATGGGCGAGAACTTCTTCGACAAGGTCTTCGAGCTCGATGCCGGTGAAGTCAGCGATGTAATCGAGAGCCTTGCAGGCTACCACATCGTCAAGGTCTCCGTGCACAGCGATGCAAAGATTCTTGAGCTGATGGACAAGACATCTCCGACAGAGGATACAACAGTATACGATTACATCCAGAGCTATCTCTACAGCCAGAACATCAATGCCGTCTATCAGAGTGCATTCATGTCCCTGATTTCGGATCTCAAGGCATCCGCTTCGATCAAGTATCTGAAGTAGGGTATATCGGATGAAATCCAGACATCTTGCCAGAGCCATCGCTGTTCAGACTCTTTATTCCCTTGATTTCAACGGCAACATCCATGAGTGCACCTTACCGTACTCCGATCTGTTTGCCGGCTATACCAAGGCTGAACAGGATGCCCTCGAAAGCGATGTGGTTCTCTATGCCACATTCCTGATCAACGGTGTTCTGGAGCACCTTAACGAGGTCGATGAGATGATCAGCCGCTTCTCGTCCAAGAGAAGCATCGAGAACATCAATCTGGTCGACCGCAACATTCTCAGACTGAGTATCTATACCTTGCTCTATTGCAAGGATATACATCCCAATATCGTCATCGACGAGGCAGTCAAGCTCTCCCAGGAATACAGTACGGAAGTCAACTACCGCTTCATCAACGGCCTTTTGGACACTGCAGTGAGGTTCTTGCATGATTCTTCTGAAAACTGAGGAGCAGATCAACGGGATACGCAAGTCCTGCCATCTTCTTGCCCAGCTGTTCGATTCGCTGGAAGGAAAGATCGTAGCAGGCATGTCCACATGGGATATCGACCAGATATGCCATGATTTCATCATCAAACACGGCGGAAAGCCCGCCTTCCTTCATTATGAAGGCTTCCCGGCCAGTGCATGCGTCAGCGTAAACGAGGAAGTCATCCACGGCATCCCCAAGCGCAAGAGAATCATCCATGAGGGTGATGAGGTCTCTATTGATCTAGGTATCAACCTCGGCGGATACTTCTCGGACAGCGCTAGAACATATATGGTCGGTAACGTAGCTCCTGAAGTCAGGAAGCTCGTCGAGGTAACCCGCGAGTGTCTTTACAAGGGAATATCGGCCCTGGATAAGCCCAAGTGCAGGATCCAGGACATAGGAGCTGCCGTCTACGAGCATGCCAAGCGGAACGGGCTGGGAGTAGTGCGCGAGTACTGCGGCCACGGAGTAGGGCTCAAGGTCCATGAAGAACCTGAGATTCCCAACTATGTCAGCCGCTTCTCCGCTAACCCGAGAATCCGCGAGGGAATGGTCCTGGCCATCGAGCCCATGATCAACCTCGGCGGCGACGGAATAATCGACATGCCGGACGGATGGACTGTAGTCACGGCCGACGGAAAGCCTGCTGCCCACTGGGAGCATACTGTAGCAATAACAAGCAACGGACCTGAGATTCTGACCCAGCTTTGAGTCGGAATCTCTGTTTTTATAAGGAATTACACTGAAGGAGACAACATGAAGGAATTCATCCCGCACGATATTATCAGAGACAGCGCCCTCAAGCTTGCACACAAGATGCATAAGGAAGACAATTTCATCCCGGATGTCATCTATGTCTCGCTCAGAGGCGGAGTATACATGGCCAACGTCATGTCCGAATACTTCAAGATGGTCTGCCTCAAGGAGCACAGAAGACCTGTCCTCTATGCCGCAGTCGTTGCACGCTCCTACAACGTTCTCCGTGACCAGACCCGCGTTCAGGTCGACGGCTGGACCTATTCCCCGAAATATCTTCGTTCAGGCGACAAGGTCCTGCTTGTAGACGATATCTTCGACACCGGCAACACTGTCAATGCACTTGCAACCGTCATAATGGACAACGGAATTCCGCGCGAGGACCTCAAGATAGCCGTCTATGACTACAAGGTTCCCCTCTACAAGGAAACTCCGCCGCTTCCCATCCAGCCCGACTACTGCTGCCGCAAGCACCTCCTCAACAGTCCCGCGGACGAGAACTGGATCCACTACCTCTGCCATGAGTTCGTAGGACTTACAGGGCCCGAAATCGAAAGTCAGTTCTCCGATCCTGAGGTCCGTGCCATCCTCCACGAGGCAACAGGTAATTAAGAACGATACCACTTATAACAGCAAAGAAAAGCCATCGGAAATCCGATGGCTTATTTCTTTTACATCAATAGGTTAGTCCCGATAGGGAATGCCTGTTCCGCTGACAAGCGAATCGTAGGCAGTCCGGACCTTTGCCCAGTTCAGGTCCCTGTCCAGGGCAACTCCGCGACCGACACCGGATACGATCAGTCCTATGCCCTTGTCCTCAAGCTGCCTTCCGAGTTCTCTCAGGAGCGCGGGAGCAGAACCGGGATCGGTCGAGCGTCCGTCGAAGATTATGTGGATGTAAACATCCTTCAGGCCTCTCTTCTTTGCTATATCCAGAATTGCAAGTGGGTAGTCGATGGAGCCGTGGGATGACTTCTTTGTAAGAAGCGAGAAGAGGTGCAGGGCAGTGCCTTTCTCCCTGCAGGCATCGATTGTATTGATGAAGACAGGATTCTCCGAGAAAGAGCCGTCCTTCATTGCCTTATCAAGCCTTACATCATCCTGAAGGACAATGCGACCCGAACCGAGGTTTATGTGACCTGCTTCGGAGTTGCCGGGCTTTCCTTCTTCCAGACCTACAGCAGGACCGGAAGCCTCAAGCCGGGCATAGGGCTGTGTCGCAAGCAATGAGTCCCAGTACGGAGATTCTTCGC
>JAGCUM010000026.1 GCA_017962865.1 Spirochaetales bacterium | reverse complement strand
TACGGCATCTGCCGTCGGGTCAATCAGAACAGGAACAGCATCTTCAGAAAATGTCTTCTCTATATCTGCAATGGAAACGAGGCGTGCGTGCACATTCTCCACGCATGACTGCCCTTCGAACACGGCCTGAGCGAAGGAAACCGTTCTTCTGATTACGGTGGGCTGTGCAACCTCGAGGCAGACTACGCGGAAGCCGCTGTTATGAAGCCGGATTGCAACGGCGGTGGCCAGATCCCCGGCACCGCGGATGATTATCAGATTGTTGAAAATTCCCTCAGCGGATTCTCTCATATATCTTTCCTTCCTTTTCCGAACAGGCATAAACCCGGGCATCTGTTGGGAACCTGAGTTTTTCCAGAACTGTCAGGTTCTCGCAGTCGTCCGCACCATTGAACAGGACGGTCCTCCGTCCCAAGACGGTTCCTTTCAGAAGCCCCTGCGGATTGTCGATGTACCACTGAAGGTAATCCCCATCAATAACCATATCCCTGTTATCACCGAACGAAACCTCTGATGCCTTTACGCCGATTCCCCATAATCCCGTGATTGAAACGGTATCGGTTGTAAAGCCCGGGACTACGGGATCTCTGTTCGTATGAACCTTCAAAGGAAGGCGCCTGGAGCCATCGGCCTCGCAGATTATCGCATCATATCGGCCTCTCAGGACATCGAGATGCTCTACCGGCGGACTTATCCATCTGCTCGTGACTCCGTCGGAAAGGGCATACAGAACACAGATCGGTTCATCCGGGAAGAAGGACAGCACGCCATCATCGGCAAAGATGCGGTCTGCACCGTAGTCAAGGAGGTGGGGGGACATGATCTTTGTGGTTGTGGTCATCAGAACCCGTTTTCCCAGCTTCCTCAGGTAGGATGCAAGACCGATCATGAGCGTGGTCTTGCCGCCGCCTCCCGTAATGGAAACGAACGGCTTTTGGGAAGAGAAACCAGAAACAAGAGTTCCGTACAGATCCATATTATCTGAAGAATACATCCCTCTCGGCTTTGTCCGCAACCCTTCCGATGATTCTGCAGTACGGTTTGTCCATCTCGGAAACGAAAGCCTCTGCTTCTTCGGGCGGCATGAACAGCAGAAGACCCCCCGAGGTCTGCGGATCCAGGACAAGATCCTTCATTTCCAGTGGTATTTCATCGGTAAATCCGATCTTCCCGAAAAGCCAATCCTCATTGGTGTAGCGTCCTTCGGGAATCAGACCGAAACGGGCCAGATCCAACGCCCCTTCGAGGATGGGTAGCCTTGATGTATCAATCTCAATCGTCACGCCGGATGCAAAGGCGCACTCCTGGGAATGGCCTGCAAGGGAGAAACCCGTGACATCCGTCGCAGCATGGACAATATGTTTTCTTGCAATATCACGTGCGGTCTTATTCAGGCGGGTCATGGAATCCACCGCCGCCTCGATGCTAGGCAGAGGAGCCTCTCCGCCTTTTGCCGCAGTGTTTATTATTCCGACGCCCAGGGCTTTTGTAAGTACATCGGCATCACCGGGCTGCGCACCCTTGTTGGACCAGACATCTTTCTTGTCCATGAACGCGGTAACGCAGAGTCCGTACTTCGGGGTAGGGTCCTCGATCGTATGGCCGCCGGCAATCACTGCACCGGCTTCCTTCGCCTTGTCGATGCCGCCGCGCAGGATGTAGTCCATGACAGAGAGGTCAAGGCAGGAAGGGAAGCACATCAGGTTCATAGCAACAGCAGGCTCCCCACCCATCGCATAGATGTCAGAAAGGGCATTGGCGGCGGCAACCTGGCCGAAGATGAACGGGTCATCAACCATCGGAGGAAAGAAATCAACCGTCTGTACGCAGACGATGTCGTCAGTCACGCGGTACACCAAGGCGTCGTCGGCGCTCTCGAAGCCTTCCAATAGCCTCTCGCTCTTCATCAGAGGAAGATTGTCGATGACACGGTGAAGTTTTTCGGGCGGAAGCTTTGCAGCGCAACCTGAGGTCTTGACCATGCTTGTAAGCTTAACGTCAGTTTTCATAGATCTTCTCGTAAGAGCCGTCCTTCACTTCGTAGACGGCTTCAAGATTTCCGTTCACATACTCCTCGCGGAATGGCCCCTCGAAGAAAGCACATGTTCCGCAGGACGAGGACAGACTGCGCGGAACCGGACGCAAAGTGCATCCGGCTCCGACTGTTTTCTTAAAGAGCATAGCTCCGTAATGGTTTGCAAACGTGGCAACCATCATTTTGTGGCTTTGATCCTCCACTCGCTGCCGACCTCTTCGGCAGTGACGTTGTACTTCATGGCCTTCAGAAAGCGCTGGACGTTCTCGAGCGGGGCCCTCTGATCCACGAGCACATCGATGCTCTCGGGATTATCCTTGATAGCCTTTTTGGTCCTGATGACCGGTTCCGGACAGCTGAGTCCTCTGCAATCGATCTCCATGTCAGTCCTCCTTCTTCTTTACGAATGTCTTTACGCAGGCAATGCAAAGCAGCAGCACGATGCATGCCAGCACGGCAATCTTTCCAGCCGGCTTGACTCCGCCGCCGTCTGCAACTGCACCTGCAGCTCCTGCAAGACCGAAATTGTGCGAGAATGCAGCTCCGGTCAGAAGACCGAGAACCGTGATTGCACTGTCGCTGTTGCCTTCACCTGCCAGAATCAGCTGTCTGAGCGGGCAGCCGCCGAGGAGACAGCACCCGAAGCCGCAGACGAACATTCCGAGGAAGTTCCATACGTGTGCATTGTGTGCAACGGGCTGGCCGGTAAAGCCGAGCTTGAAGTTGCCTGTAATAAGATTCATGATCAGGGCAAACACGAACAGGGCGATGAAACCGCAGATCAGCGTTCCGTCCTTGAGAAGATACAGATCCCTGAAACCACCTGCCATGCACATTCTGGTTCTCTGTGCCAGAACACCTACAATCAGACCTGCAAGAAGCGAGAATCCGATGGCAGCATGCATGGAGCCCGGTCCGGACTCGGAAACTGCAAACAGTGTGGGCGCGGCAACTGCCAGCACCAGAAGAATGATATTCACCACCGAAATGGCGCATCCCTCGAGCGGAGCCTGTTTCTGAGCTCTACCCAGAGAGAATCCCTTTGCCAGGAAGAAAGAACCCAGCCCGATTCCTGCGGCAAAGCCGAACAGGGCGATCAGTGCGTTGAGGTCACCTGCCGAAAGTCTCAGTACCATCCTGAACGGGCAGCCAAGGAAGGCAAGACAGCCGATCATGACCATGGCGCCGATGCAGAAACGCAGAAAGGGCGACGAGCCGCCTCTGGCATTGAACTCCTTGGTTACAATGCTGACAAGGAACGAGCCGAGAATCAGACCGATGATTTCAGGCCTGATGTACTTGACCGGGGCTGCGGTATGCAGCTTCAGTCCGCCTGCGATGTCGCGGATAAAACAGGCAATGCAGAATCCCATGTTCTTCGGGTTGCCCAGAAGAACTAGAACAACAGCGATAACGCCGATGAGAGCACCCGCGATCGCGAGATTTCTCTTTTCCTTTGAATTAGTCATACAAAACTCCTTCGGGTGCAATTCTACCATTATCCTCGTATCAATACAATGGAATTCCGAATTGAATACGTGCTATAATCTTCCTATGAAGCGAATCTATCTGGACAATGCTGCCACATCGTTTCCAAAGGCGCCCGGCACGGCCGATGTCATCAGGGACTTCCTCGAGAAGGACTGCCTGAACACCAGTCGGACCAACGGCAGGCAGGGTACTGAGATATATGAAAGGATAACCGGATTGCGTGAGGCTGTTGCCGGAGTTCTGAATCTTCCTTCACCTGAAAGCGTCATCCTC
>JAGCUM010000257.1 GCA_017962865.1 Spirochaetales bacterium | reverse complement strand
TTATAGTTCCGTTTTCTACGGAATCGATTACCGCAAGGCTGAAGATATCGATTCCCATCTTGCGGAACTTGTCTCCGCCGCCCTGGAATCCTTTTTCGACAGCGATTCCGATGCCCTCAAGGCTTGCGCCGGCTTCCCTGACAAGATCCGTCAGTCCGCGGATGGCTTCGCCGTTTGCCAAGAAGTCGTCCATGATCAGGACATTGTCCGTGGGCTTGAGGAGCTCCGACTCAACCATGACCTTTACATTCTTTTTATATGTATAGGAATAGATCTCGCAGCAGATGATTCCGTTCTCGATGTTGTCGCTCTTGGCTTTCTTTGCAAAGAGCATCGGAATTCCCCATTTGTAGGAGCAGACGGACGCCAATGCTATTCCGCTGGCCTCTATGGTGAGAATCATGGTTATCTTGGAGATGTCGAAGTGTTTGGCGAACTCGTCCGCCATTCTGCCCATGAGAGCTGTATCGATTCTGTGGTTGAGAAACGACCCGACCTTGATGATGTTGCCCGGAAGGATCTTACCTTCCGACAGTATTCGTGATTTCAGTTCGTCCATGCTTAAGTTTTGCTTTTTTACAATACAGTGTCAATTGAGTTTGTTTCAAAAGTCACTGTTTGTGCGTTGAAGGCGCAACCATATGCAACAAAAAAGGCTGCAGATCCATGTCTGCAGCCGAATTTCATATTGTTTTATTTATTTATTGCCGAATTGGGAATGATTTTATATATCCCATTTTTCCATCTGTTCTCTTCCGTAGAGATGGATGAATTCCCTGAGTCTTGCCATCATCCAGTCCTGCATGAGGGACGGATCATATCTCCATGACCAGTTGGCGCTGCCTACCGATGAGGGCAGGTTCATCCTTGCGCTGTTGTCCAGTCCCAGGATGTCCTGCATGGGGATTACGACGGTATTGGCGGCACTTGCCAGAAGACCTCTGATCATCTGCCATACGATGTCTTCGTCTGGACTCTGGAAATAGCGGCGCACGATGTCCCTGTACTGATCGGAAAGATTGTTGTACCAGCCACGGGTGGTTTCGTTGTCATGTGTTCCGGTGTAGGCGACACAGTTGGTCTCATAGTTGTGCGGCAGGTATGCATTGGTGGCATCGAAATAACCTTTCGAATAGTCCCACGCGAACTGTGCAATCTTCATGCCGGGGAAACCGCTCTTCTTCTTCATCGCAGCAACGGCAGGAGTGAGAAATCCGAGGTCTTCACCGATGACGTTCAGTCCCTTGAAGTGCTTCAGAAGATCCATACCCGGTCCGGGAATCCATTCTCCCTTTACTGCGTTGACTGCTCCGGCAGGAACCTCCCAGTAGGACTCAAAGCCCCTGAAGTGGTCGATCCTGACGATGTCCACCAGCTTGAGCGTCATTTCCATTCGGGTTTTCCACCAGGCGTAGTCATCCGCCTTGTGTACCGGCCAGTTGTAGACAGGGTTTCCCCAGAGCTGACCTTCTGCGGTGAAGGCATCCGGCGGGCAGCCGGCCTGAGCGGTCTGGTTGCCTTGTGCGTCTATCTTGAAAAGCCGGGGATTGGTCCAGGCATCGACACTGTCTCCTGCGACATAGATGGGAATGTCTCCGATTATCTTTATTCCGAGTCCGTTGGCGAACTTGTGAAGGTCGTTCCACTGTGTGAAAAAGAAGAACTGCAGGACCTTGTAGACCTCGATCTGAGGTGCAAGTGTTTTCCTCCACTTTGCCAGCACTGTCTTCTTTCTGGTCTTGAGGCCTTCCTCCCACATGAACCAGCGCGAATCGTTGAAATGATTGACCAGTGCCTGATAGAGGGCATAGTCATCAAGCCACCAGGCGTTTTCGGTGCAGAATGCCTTGTAGCTATCCTTGGAGGACTTCCCGTCGATGAAAAGCTGTGCAGCTTCCTTGAGAAGGGGCATCTTGTAAGCGTAGACGGAATTGTAGTCCACTCTGCCGGTGGTTCTGTTTTCCGGATCCAGATAGGTTTTCCCGAGGGAGAACATCTGGTCCAGGGACCTGAGGTCTATCAGCAGTTCATTGCCTGCAAAAGTGGAGCGTGCGGCATATGGGCTGTCCCCGTAACCGGTAGGTCCGAGAGGCAGAATCTGCCAGAGGCTGACCTTTGCTTTAGCAAGCATCATAAGGGTATCCCTCGCTTCTTTTCCGAAGTCGCCGATGCCGAAAGGCGAAGAAAATGAAGTGGGATGAATTAGAACGCCGCAGCGTCTTGTTTCCATATCGTTTGTTGTCATTTTTTACCTTCGGTGCATATCTGAGCCATTGTTTGAATAATGCTTACTGATTCATATGCACCAAAAACCCAATATAGCCTATATAGAGTTTTTTTTCTACAATCATTGTTGTTCAGACCCCTAAATTGGTTTATAATAACAATATGAATTCGGACATTCAGGCTCAGTTCAAAATCGGTGAACATGTTGTATATCCTCTTCAGGGAGTAGGTGTCATAAAGGACATCCGAGAGCGTGTTGTCCGGGACACTCCGGTGCTCTACTACGTGATCTACATCGATATGGCTGACATGACGGTCAGTATCCCGGTGGAGAAGGTTGCCGAGTCCGGAGTCCGTGGTATTGTCTGCGAATCTGATGCACTTGCCGCCCTGGAAAGCATTTCAAGCAAGTACGAGCCGGTTTCCGTCGACTGGAAAGCCCGTTATCAGATGAACGTTGACCTCATCAAGGAAGGTTCCATCTTCTCGATAGCAAAGGTCGTGCAGGGACTTTACCACAGAAGCAAGGTCAAAGAACTGCCCGTTCAGGAGCGTAAGCTCTACGACAATGCCCTCAGTCTTCTGGTAGACGAGTGCTCCTATGCACTGAACAGGGACAAGAAGGACATAGAGAAGACCATCTTCACATATCTGGAGAAATAAATGTCCTCTGCCGTGATTGTCACCGCTGCAGGTTCATCCCGAAGATTCAATTCATCCTCTGAGAATAACGGCATCAAGAAGGAATTTCTCTGCATCGATGACCTTCCGGTTCTCTGTCATGCCATCTTGCCGTTCCTGCAGCTGGAGAATCTTGCCGTTCTGGCAGTGACATACCGCGAAGGCGATCTTCAAACCGTTCGTAAGCTGGTCTTACAAACGCCCGGAATAGCGGAAATGAATGGCTTGGAGATTCTCTATGTCCAAGGTGGGACAACAAGGCAGGAATCGGTTTTCAATGCCCTGAAAGCCATCAATCAGTGTAAAAAAGCGAATGAGATTACTGTAGTAGGCATTCATGACGGGGCAAGGCCTTTTGTGGAAACAGCCCTTGCAAAGGAGTGTCTGAACGTTGCGTCCGAAGTCGGAGGATCCTGTCCCGGCCTGAAGGTCACGGATACTCTGGTGCGGATCGATGAAACCGGCCTTTTCTGTCAGAGGCTGTCCCGTGAGGGCGTGTGCACTGTCCAGACGCCGCAGTGTTTCCGATTCCCCGATATCCTCAGAGCGCATGAAGCAGCCGTACCAGGAAAAGCTTACACGGACGATACCGAGATCTTCATGGATTGGGGCGGAAAGGTGGCTTTCGTTCAGGGAAGCCTGAAGAACAGGAAGATTACATACGCATCGGATCTTCAGGTCTGAAAGCGGAGGAAACTAATGAGCAGGATTGGAACAGGCTGGGATATTCACAGGCTAGCGGAAGGAAGGAATCTGGTTCTGGGCGGAGTCCGTATAGAGAGCCCAAAGGGCTGCGTGGGACATTCGGACGGGGATGCCCTGATCCATGCGGTAATCGATTCTCTGCTGGGCGCAGCAGGTCTCGATGATATCGGCACTCTTTTCCCCGACAACGATCCGGCATTCAAGGATATTGATTCTGCTATCCTGCTTGAGAAAACAGTCGCTCTTGTACGCTCCAAGGGCTATTCCATCGTCAATATCGATACCACCGTGATTCTGCAGAGCCCAAAGCTCGGGCCCTACAAGAAGGCAATAAGGGAGAGGATGTCCTCGCTTATGGGCATTTCCTTTGATTGCTTCGATGTCAAGGCAAAGACAGCAGAGCATATGCTTGGAGAATTGGGCACAGGGGATGCGGTCACATGTCAGGCTTCCTGCCTTCTGAGTTGAATGTCAGTTAATTAATAGAGATTTCCTTGAATGGATGGATGTCCAGCGGATTGGTCGCCCAGCCGGAGATCAGGTCCTTATGCACGAAGTTTGTGGCAAAGGCCGTGGACATCGGGATTACCACGCCCGAATCAAGCAGGATCTGTTCTGCCTGGAGAAGCAGTTCACGCCTTGATATCTCATCGGCTTTCATTGCAAGGTCCAGAAGCTCGTCGTAGCGGCTGTCGCTGAAGTTCGCAAGGTTGAAGGAGCTGCCTGAAGCAAACAGCTGCAGGAAAGCCATCGGATCGAAATAGTCGCCTATCCATGTGATCGTGCAGAAATCATAGGGGTTCTCTTCCGGAACCGAGGCAAACACCGAGAGCGGTACGGTATTGAGCGTTACGGTGATACCCAGTGTTCTGGACCAGAGCTCTGCAATAAGCTCCGCAACGACTGCATTCTGCGCTCCGCGGGTAACCGCCATGTTGATCATGGGCAGTACCCTCTGTCCGTAAGGATAGCCTCCTTCGGCAAGAAGGGCGATGATATCATCATCGATATCGGCAGCCAGGCCGCTGTCAGGGACCAGAGACGAGGACTCCATCAGGCTGCCCTGAAGACTTCTGATTATGTCCCAGGGGATGACGTCTATGAGGGCCTTGCGGATGTTCTCGTTGGCGTATGCCCCATCCTTTGCGCTGAAATAGAAGAAGGTCGTGGCATAGAGCTTGGAAAGGACCATATAGTCCGCGGCATCGGCAATCGGGGCCATTGACCAGTGGATCTGATTGTCCAGGAAGGCCTTGTCGTAACCTTCGCCTATGATGATGTCAACGAAATCGGTCTGAACAGTGTCCCAGTAGTAGGGGTTTCTCCTGAGGCGGATCTGATTGTCTGCCTGGCTCAGAAGCGTGTAGGCGCCGCTGAAGGATGCAGTATCCTTGATTGCGGCAAGACAGGGCTGACACAGAAGGCTGGGGAGGTAAGGAACGGCATATTTGAGGTTCACGACCAGGGTATGTGCATCCGGAGTCCGGATATCGAGCTTGCCGTCGGCACGGCGCTCCACGAAATCAAGGTTGCTGGCAAGCGGACCGCCCAGCATGTAGTTCCAGGATTCCTCGAAGGTCTTTGCCGTGATTTCAACTCCGTCGGAGAACCTGCAGGGTCTGAGATTGAATGTCCACCTGAGCCCGTCCTCCGATACCTCATAGCTCTGGGCGATGGCCGGAACCGGTTCGCTGGTCTTGGAATCGTATCCGAAAAGCCCGTCGTAGAGGTTGAGCATTATGATGATGCTGTTGCTGTCGGATGCGGTGTAGGGATTGAGGACAATTGCATCCTTTCCCGGATCCATGAGAATCTCCAGAGTCTCTCCCTGCGACTGGGCCATAATCGGCATGACCGCAAAAACGAGCAGGAAAACAGCTATTAGAACAGACAACAGTTTCTTCATACGTATATAAAGCAGGTAAAATTCTATACCAAAGAGCACTTGTTATCAACCATGGCCTTTTGTGCTATCCTAGTGCCATGAACATGATACTATTCGACAGCCTGCCGCAGGGCAACCTGATTCCCGCCTCAGACGAGAGGGCCCGACACATCCTCGGGGTCCTGAAACTCAAGCAGGGCGATACCTTCAAGATGGGCCTGATCAACCAAAGTGAAGGCGAGGGTACCGTGACCGGAATCACGGAGGAAGGCATCACGTTCTCATACAATCCGGTTTCCGTTCCCGTTCTCTTTCCAGTGACGCTTCTGTGTGCACAGGTGAGACCGATATGCATGAAACGCATTCTCCGCGAGGCCGTGAGCCTTGGCGTTCAGCGCCTAATCCTATGCGGTTCAGATACCGGGGAAAAGTCCTATCTATCCAGCAATCTCTATAAGACGGGTGAATACAAAGAGTATCTTCTGGATGGAGCAATGCAGGCCTGTCATGCAGGTATGAGTGGAGTTTTATTCGCAAACACTGCAGATGGGGCTATCAAAATGGTCAGGGAGCATTGTCCGGATTCCGACTTGATCATGCTGGACAATGTCATCGGCGCTGTGCCTCTGAGCACCTCCGAAGTCGGTTCCTCTGCAGTGTTGGCCATCGGGCCAGAGCGCGGCTGGTCCGACCGTGAGAGGCGGCTTTTTTCCGGGGCGGGATTCAGACCCATG
>JAGCUM010000256.1 GCA_017962865.1 Spirochaetales bacterium | reverse complement strand
TAACCAGCTTCACCAAGATCCCAAATGCAATATGAAATTACAATATCTGTTTCTGTTTGTCAACATCGCCGGGAAAAAAACTTCAAATTCGGGCTTTGATGCTCATTTTCCTTGGAAAACCGCCTTTTAATATATATAATCCATTTCAGGAGAATGGATATGGAAATACAGAAACAGATTCTGCTGTTCTTCAGCCGCACCCATACCGGTTTCCAGAATTATCTGGTTCAGGCTTTCACGATCTTTGCAGAAGAGTACCTGCTGATTGCGATTGCCCTGTTCGTGTACTGGTGCATCAGCAAGAAAAAGGGTTTCATCACTGCCTTTTCGCTGCTGACCGCGATGAATGTCATGGGTGTTGCAAAGGCCATCGTCAGATTCCCGAGGCCGTGGACCGTCATCGAAGATCTGGATGTCGTTCGCCAGAATACCGCAACCGGTTATTCCTTCCCGAGCGGTCATACCACATGCGCCTCCAGTGCATACACATCCCTTGCGATTACATTCAAAAAGAGGTGGCTGTCCATCCTGTGTGCAGTCCTGATCCTGCTTGTAGGCCTTTCCAGGATGTATCTCTGTGTCCATTGGCCGATGGATGTCGCAGGCGGTCTTCTGATCGGTTGCGGAGTCTCCTTCCTGATGGCTTCATGGCTGGGCAGGCTCTATGATGACAAGGCTAGATCCATCAAGGTAGCCATAATGATCGGCATATTCTTCTGTGCAGGAATGCTGGTGTTCTCCATCTTCCTTCTGCTTGAGAAGATTGATGCCACTGCATTCGAGGATCTGAATATCACGTTCGCCATGTTCGGTGGCCTGGGATTCGGATTTGCAATCGAAAGATCTCATTTCGATTTCGAGATCGAGGAAGGTTCATGGGGTAGGAAGATCATCCGATACCTCATCGGCATGCTGGGTGTTCTGATCGTCATGATTGTTTTCAAAGCGATTCTGAAGGCAACCGGAACATACAACCCCCTTACGAGGGGCCTGAGATACATGCTGGTCGGACTGTGGGCAGGATGCTATCCGCTGATCGGAAAAAAGCTGAAGCTGTTTGTTTGAGGAGGGGAGAGATATGACATTGAAGAGTCTTCTGGAGATAGTGAGGGATTCTACCAGAATCAAGATTGTCGATGCCAAGGGTATGGCACTGACCGGGAACCTCCAAAAGAGGGATATCACAAGCACATACAACGACTGTACCGTCCTGAATATCTGCACCCGCTATCAGGGGCATGGTCATACCGTAAGGTTCTATCTGATGATTACCATCGATGCCAGCGACGTGCATCAGGATATCGTCGATATAGACTGAAGAAAAAAGGCCGCTCCACAACGGACGCGGCCGTAAGTGATCCTGGTGCGATTCGAACGCGCGACCCCATCCTTAGGAGGGATGTGCTCTATCCATCTGAGCTACAGGACCAGCTGAATCAGAATAGTGCAATACCAATCTTTGGTCAAGGAGAAACATGTCCGGCAAGAGCTTCGCAGACATATACAGCCAATGGGAGAAAACCCACGACGAGGGACGTGAAATAGCAAAGCGCGCCCGGGTCTCGGATGCTCCGAAGGATGACGGTCCGTCAATCAATCAGATAAGGCGGATGACGGCCCAGGATGAGCTCGACCTGCATGAAATGATCCTTGAAGATGCCGTTGCAGCCACAAGGTCTTTCCTTGACAGGAGCTTTGCAAAGGGTCTGAGGAAAGTGCACATCATTACGGGCAAGGGTATCCATTCGAAGAACGGTGAAGCAGTTCTGAGACCGTCGATAATCAATGTCTGCCGGAGCCATCCCAAGGTCAGGGAGGTCACCGTTCCCAAGGCTGCAGAGGGCGGAAGCGGCGCTCTGACAGTTATCTTCAAGGCCAGATGACAGTATCCCGGGGAGGATTTGAATGAGTAGGGTTCTAGTTGGAATGAGCGGAGGAATAGATTCCTCGATTGCTGCATATCTTTTAAAAAAACAAGGTTATGATGTCGCTGGGGTCACTATGTCGCTTTGGAAAGACGGCAGAGTCTTTCATGGGGATGCCACAAAGGATGCCTGTTTTTCTCCTAACAAGAAGGAAGAGATCGACAAGGCCCGCTCGATCTGCGACAAGCTTGGAATAGAGCATCATGTTCTGGATATCGCAGATCTGTATGAGTCCACTGTACTCAAGAACTTCAAGGATGAATACCTCGGAGGAAGAACTCCCAATCCCTGCATCTGGTGCAACCAGAAAATCAAGTTCGGGGCTATGGTCGATTATGCCAAGGAGGCCGGAATTCAGTTCGACTTCTTTGCAACCGGCCACTATGCAAGAATCGAGAAGGAAGACGACCGCTATTGCCTCAAGAGGGGACTGGACCCGCTGAAGGACCAGAGCTACTTCCTGTACAGGCTTTCCCAGAGGCAGCTGGGAAGGGCTCTTTTCCCCCTGGGATCGATGACCAAGACCCAGGTCAGAGCCATAGATGTAGAGCTGGGACTTCATCCCGAAGATCAGGGCGAGAGCCAGGATTTCTACAGCGGAGACTATTCGGACCTGCTTGAGGTTGAACCTACGCCTGGGGATATCGTTGACATGCAGGGGAAGGTCCTTGGCCGCCACAACGGAATCTGGAACTACACCATAGGACAGAGAAAAGGCCTCGGAGTTTCAGCTCCGAAGCCTCTGTATGTAGTTTCTTTCGATGTAGCCAACAACAGGGTAGTAGTGGGCTATGAGGAAAACATAGTCAACACCGTGGTAAGGGCAACGAATCTCAATTGGGTTTCAATCGAAGAGCTTCCTTCAGCAATCCACGCAAGTGCCAAGATACGTTCCACCGGTATGCACGTGGCTTTTGAGGTTTCCATCGATACTCTGGACAGGCTCTGTTCAACATTCGATGTTCCCGTAAAGGCCGCAACCCCGGGCCAGAGCCTTGTGATCTATGACAACGACAAGGTTCTGGTCGGCGGTATCATCGAATCAGTTGACTGAAAGACCATACGGCAGATTTCGTCATTGCGCGCAAATGCCGTGTATAAAGCACTGTCATTTGTTTGCGCCTGGAACTCCGCTCGTCTTCTCTCTCAGTTGAAATTAGAAGGCCCAGTTTCCGTTCTTGAAAATCTGAACAGTCTTTCCGTCTCTGGTGGGAGCAGTGATATCCATGTAGGCGCAGCCGATCATGAAGTCGACGTGAATCATGGACTTGTTCACGCCAAGGGCTCTGCATTCTTCCAGAGTCATGTTCTCGAATCCCTCAACGCAATCTGCGAATCCAAGTCCGATTGCCAGGTG
>JAGCUM010000255.1 GCA_017962865.1 Spirochaetales bacterium | reverse complement strand
GTCAGCCGCTTTCCGGACGGAAAAGATACTGATGGAAGGGATGACTGGTACGTGACGGTTACTTCGGGTTCCACGTTCGGAAAACAGAACACTTCCGATGCGCTATGAGTTTGACCATGACCATGTGTTTTCCATATAATGGAAACAACGACGGACCCTTAGGGAAAAGGGAGATGCCGTCAAAGAAACACAATGGGCAGTGGTGCCTGAGTGGGGTCTCAGCGCATTGTCCGAGGGGGATGCATGAGCATAGTAAAACCGCACAAGCTGGGCATCATCACAGGTCCCGGTTCCGAGTACTTGTCCGGTAAGGTCATAAAGCACCTCAAGGGGCTCTATGTCGAGCGTTACCACAAACTTTCCAAGAATCTGGCATACAGGTACGGTATGACAGAGGATCAGATCCTGAGGGAAGTCACATTCATCGACGATCTGGGAAACAAGAAGATTCCTTCCGGCAAATGCCCGACTGAATTCATCTGCCCCAATTTCGATATCCCCGTCAAATACACCAGGTTCCTCAACGGCGAGGTCAAGGCCGAGATCATGGAGCCTGTGCGCGGAATCAGAATCTATATCATCTACGATGTCACAAACGATGTCCCGATGAAGATAAACGGGTGTGAAAATCCGGTCAGTTTCTCAGTAAACGACCATATTATGATGCTTTTTACCATCGTCAACGCGTTGAATCTGGCCGGAGCCGAGAGCGTTACGCTGGTGCTTCCCACCTATCCGTATTCACGTCAGCACAAGAAGAGCTCCAGAGAGGCTCTCACCGCTGCACTGTTCGGTCAGATGTGCGAAGGTCTCGGAGTGGAAAGAATCATCACATTGGATATCCACAGCAAGGAAATCGAAAACTGCTTCAGAACAGTCCATCTCGAGAACCTGCATGCATCCTACCAGATCCTTGTCGAGCTGAAGAAGATCCTCGATATCTCGGATCCCGATATCACTGTCGTTTCCCCGGATGTCGGTGCGGTTTCCCGCAACAAGTTCTATGCCCAGATTCTGCACAGGCCGCTGGCCATGCTCTACAAGGAGCGTGATTACTCGATCGTGACCACTGGCGCCAAGAACACCAACATCAAGAGCATCAACCTTCTGGGAGATGTCAACGGCAAGAGCGTCATCATAGCCGACGATATGCTGGCCTCGGGCGGAACCATGCTCATCGCCATGAAGTTCCTCCGCGAGCGCGGCGCCAAGAAGATCATATGTATCGTGAGCCTCCCGTTCTTCAACGGCAATGCCATCGAGACCTTCGACAAGGCCCACGATGAAGGCATCTTCGATTACATCATCGGCACCAACGTCGTCTACCACAATGACAGTCTCCTGTCCAAGAAGTGGTTCATCCAGACCGATGCCAGCGAGCTCTTCGCCCGTACCATCAACCGTCTGCACCACGGCAGGGCAATCAGTCCTCTGCTTGACAACAGAAAGATTGTCCAGCGCCTGGTCGATGACGTTCAGAACGCTGCCGCAAAGAAGCAGAACGCAGAATCAAAGAAAGAAGAAGGCTAAAATGGAGATATCCAATAGAATCCGCGGCTTCCAGGCCTCTCCCATCAGAAGACTGTCCCCCTATGCCAGGGCAGCCAAGGAAAGAGGAATCAAGGTCTATCACCTGAACATCGGTCAGCCCGATATCAAGAGCCCCAAGGAGGCCATCGAGGCCATCCACAGTTATCCGAACGACATCATCGCCTACGGCGAGAGCGACGGAGACCTTGCTCTGCGCAAAGCCCTGGTCAAGTACTACCATGACTATGTGGATGTCGATATCACCATAGATGACATCCTGATCACCACCGGCGGTTCGGAGGCAATCCTTTTCTCACTGATGACCCTCTGCGACCCGGGTGATGAGATCATAGTCCCCGAGCCTTATTACACGAACGTCCACTCCTTCGCGAGGATGGCCAATGTCAGCATCGTTCCGGTCACCAGCACGCTGGAGGATAACTTCGCGCTTCCGCCGCTCAGCCTGATAGAGGAGAGGATAACCAGCAAGACCCGTGCGATTCTGCTCAACAGCCCCAACAACCCGACCGGCCATATCTACAGCCCCAAGGAGCTCGAGACCATAATCCGCATGTGCAGCGACCATGACATCTTCCTGATCATGGACGAGGTCTACCGCGAGTTCTGCTATGACAACCAGAAGTTCACGAGCGTGCTCAAGTACACGGACTGCAACGAGCGCATCATCTGCATCGACAGCGTGTCCAAGCGCTTCTCGATGTGCGGAGCCAGGGTAGGTGCCCTGATCTGCCGCAACCGCAACGTCATCCGTGAGACACTGAAGCTCAGCCAGGCAAGACTCTGTTCCCCGACCGTCGAGCAGTACGCCTCACTTGCAGCCTTCAATGCACCTCCTGCATACCACGAGAGTGTGAAGGCCGAGTATGAGAAGCGACGCAACTTCATAGTCAAGGCACTGCGCTCGATTCCGGGCGTCAAGTGCTCAAGACCCAACGGAGCCTTCTATCTGATTGCAAGGCTTCCTGTGGAGGACGCAGAGGATTTCTCGATCTTCATGCTCAGGGATTTCTCCTACAAGGGAGAGACCGTCATGCTTGCACCTGCCGAAGGATTCTACGAGAGCAAGGACCTCGGGCGTGATCAGGTGAGAATAGCATACGTACTGAACACGGATGATCTCGAGAAAGCCTGCATTTGTCTGAAAGAAGGCTTGAAAGCCTATAACAACAGAACTTTTTAAGTTATTCGACTAATTTCAGGATATCGTTTGGGTCACTGATGCTTCCGGCATCCTCTTTTGTGTACCCGAAGCCCCAGTTCACCTTTATGAAGTCGCAACCTGCATCTCTGGAACCCAGATAATCGAAATGGGTGTCGCCTACAAGCACACACTCCGAACCCTTGAGCCCCAGCTTTGCAAAGGATTCCTTCAGCAGCTGCGCCTTGTTCATCGTGCCGGTGAGGTCAATGCCTGCCTCTACGTCGAAGTACTTGTCGATACCGAAGTGTGAGCACATGTTCTGAAGGACGTCCTCGTTCTTCATGCTTACGATTCCCAGCGTGTATCCTCTTTCCTTGAGAGCCTTCAGCGTCCGGACGATTCCGGGGTAGAAGTCCGAAAGGAAGCATCCCTCCCTGATGTAGAAATCATGGAAGGCTTCACAGAGCTTCTCGATTATGTCATCGTCTTTGATCTTGAAAGTGATGCGGAAACAGTCTCCGAGCGGTGGGCCGATGAAGCCTTCCCATTTCTCGTCTGCCGCAACCTTGTAGCCGAGGCTCTCCATGGCATATCTGCCGGAGGCGTAGATTCCCCTGGATGTATCCATCAGGGTTCCGTCCATATCAAAGAATACTGCCTTATACTTCATTTCGCTCTTCTCTCCATCAGTCTTGTTCCCAGCTTCTCGACGATCTTCCATTCCCAGTCGGTGTAGCTGTTTCTGGAAATGCGCACGTAATCGGCCTTTACGAACTGGCCGGAACCGTCATAGGAGATTTCCAGTGAGTTCCAGCTGTCTTTCTGGGATGCATACATGACTGCTCCGATGTTCTCGCGTCTCTGTATGTTGAGCATGGGATCCTGGGTCTCGGAGAAGACTGCAACGGAAATGGTTGTATCGGGAATGGAGAACATCTTGTCCTTGCCGTCTATGAGCCATGCCTTGCGGGCCATCTCTATGAATCTGACTATCTCCTTCTTCTGCTCGAACGGACAGTTGGAAATATACTGTACTATCGGGTTGTTTTTCGACGGGGCACATCTGAGGATCTGGTCCAGAAGGGGTAGGGACTGGTCTTCAACAGGTTTTGTCTGAGGAGCCGGCTCGGGTTCCAGTTCGGGTTCTTCAGTTTCGGGTTCGGGTTCCGGTTCTTCTGTTTCGACTTCAGGTGTGCTTTCTTCTTCGGGCTCGCTTTCCTCGGCTTCCTGCTGCTCAACTTCAGGCTCAGGCTCAGTTGCCGATTCTTCTTCCTGAACGGGCTGCTCAGGTTCCGGCTCCGTAGGTTCTACGAATCTCACTATCGGCTCCGGTTCTGCAGGGGGAGCTTCGTCTTCATCCTCTGCAATGAAGGGAGATTCGCTTGTGGGCAGAACCTCATCAGCGGGTTCTTCCTTGACAGGCTCCTCGTCCTCTTCCGAATCATCCATTATCGAGAACAGGGATTCTCCGTCATAGGGATCGGGCTCATCGTCTTCCGGCGGCGGCAACTCGTCTTCGTCTTCGTCATCGTACCAGGTTCCGTGATCCTGCTCTTCGAGCATCGGATCTTCCTTGAAATCGGATGCACCGGCCTGATTCAGATAATCGTATGTGTCGGGACTGACCAGGGCAGAGTATTCTTCAGGCGCTTTTTCGATGAGATCGTCATCATCATCTTCTTCTTCAAAGGGATCGTTCTCCGGATTCTCTTCTTCGGTCTCGTCTTCCTCGGAAGGGCTCTGCTCCAAGACCGGTTCTTCTACCTCTGTCTGTACAAGTTCCGGTTCGTCATCGTCCTCTTCCTCTTCGGAAGCCTCGGTCATCTCCGGCTCGTCATATGTTTCCTCGGGCTCATCGAAGGGGATGTCATCTTCTTCGACAGTCTCTTCCTGAGGTTCCTCGGATTCCGGGAGTTCGGTTTCTTCTTCGGTTTCCGGGGCGGGTTCATCCGGTTCAGCCTCGGGTTCCGCTTCCGGGCTCTCGGGGACTTCTTCTGCCTCTGCAGGTTCTGCAGCCTCTTCCGGTTCTGTAGCTTCTTCGGGTTCAAAGGTATCTACAGGCTCTAAGGCATCGGAAGGCTCCGCGGTATCTACGGGTTCCACAGCATCTAACGGATCCAAAACCTCTACGGGCTCCACGGTATCCACCGGTTCCACGACCTCTACAGGCTCCAAAGGCATCGAATCCTCTTCAGGGGATTCTTCTTCGACTTCGGGCTCGGCTTCCTGCTGTTCAACAACAGGCTCCGGCTCAGGTGTAGGCTCCGGTTCCGGAGTAGGCTCTGCAACAACAGGAATGCTGTCCGCAAACCGGTCCGCTATCGGAGCGATTGCGTTCAGACTGTAGGCAGTCACGAAGCTGTAGTAGCTGTTTCCGTATTTAATGAAAGGAGTTTCGAGGGAGCTCTTGCATGAACCTATCAGACCGTAACGGGATTCGGGCAGGGCAGCTTCGCTTCTCGGGACACTGGCCAGCTTCTGGCAGAGTTCGGTGGGAATGGATGTGTTGCGCTGGACATCGAAATCCACGAAGACACGGGCTTTCTTTGTTTCCAGGTCTATAAGCTTGAGGAACTCGTCATTCAGGCTTTCGTTTTCGGACACTGTAATCAGGTTATCGTCCGGGAAGACCGACTCATGTATTCTCTGGCGCTCCGGGATGAGATCAGCGGTATCGATCTCGCCTCTGGCGTGCTTCTGGAGGACTTCGTAGTCTATGAACCTCATGGTCGACTTGACGTTCTCAAGCATGAGGCGGTGGAGATTTCTGGCGCACTTTGCCACTGCGGGGTTCTCCGCATCTGTCGGGGCGAAGTAGGTGACCTTCTGGAATGCTGCGGCGTGAAGGAAGACAATCAGACAGTCTGTGGCACGCTTCTGGATGGGCTCGGTGCCGAAAGATGCTCGCTCGACGCAGATGTGTCTGAGGAGACTTCCGATGTTGAATTTATAGGCTTCCTTTGTGAGCTCGGACCTGTAGAGCTGGATATAGGAAGCCTGCTGGCTTATATTCTTCTGCAGCTTCTCGGCCGAGATATTCGTCATGTCCTTCAGGTTCCATGAAAGATAACAGTTCATCGCGCACTCCGTATGAGACAGTTTCCTATGATAAGTATCGCACATTAAAAACGTTTTATGTAGCACTATAGATTCATTTTTATTGAAAAACGGAGTCTTATGGTTCATACTCTGAGGCTGTGTATTTCTGTCTGAGTTGTCTGACCACAAAAGAAGAAGAGACCCGGGAACGCGTCACCAAGTTTCTCAGCAATGTGACCGACTGTGAGTTTCTGGTGTGGTTTCCCAAAAAAGAAGTCCGCGAGAAGCGTATGGGACGCTACGAGAGCATCGAAAAGCCGATGTTCTCAAACTATATCTTCGTTTACTGGGGAGGAGAGTCCGAGTCGGATTTTCCTTTCTACGACCTGAAGCGGATTCCAACCGTCCTGCGGGTTCTGGGCTATGACGACAATACCCATGCATTGAAAGGGAAGGACCTTGAATTCGCAAAGTGGATACACACCCATGACGGTCATATCAAGCAGTCGAAGGTCATCTACAGGGAAGGACAGAGAATCCAGATCACCGACGGTCCTCTCAAAGGATTCGACGGAAACGTGATCAAGGTGGACAGACATCACAAGCGCATTACGGTGAGGTTCGTTTTCGGAGATACCGTATCCGATATCAGTTTTTCCGTGGAGTTTCTTTCAAAGGACCGCGATCCTGCTGCGGAACAGCGATAGAATCAGTTCTGTGCGGGGCTTTCCCATCCCAGCATTCTGTAGATAAGGTTCTTGTTTTTTGCCGCCTTGGCACAGGTGAAGCGTATCTCGTCGTCTCCCTTGTACAGGATGAACCCCTTGCGGGCGGGCAGGACCTTGCCGAATCCTACCGATGAGATGTCGGCGATATCGACGGACCAGGCTTCCCTGCAGGGAGTCTCGCGGTGGATTCTGTCCTCCGTCCTCTGCAGAAGAACCAGCTTGTCATCGACCCTGCAGAGTCTTCCTCTGACCAGATCTGCAGACGTGTCTGCGGGAATCTTGCCGACATAGAGATCCGATTCGGGCTCTTTCCCGAGGACCTTAAGGGCATCCTTTCTGCTTACCCAGAACATTGCGAACCAGTATAGGGCGACAAGCCCGAACATCGACAGGAACAGGGGGATCAGGGTAAGTCTGGACATGTAGACACTCGGCAGGAATATGATTGCCGCAAATTCTGCAAGAATCAGGATGCGTACTATGGTCTTCATGTCTAGAAGATAGCATTGCAGGTTGCTCATCGTCCAGCCTTTTTCCGATACCTGAACGGGAAGGCGAAAAAAAGATTTGCTGTTTTTTTAATTTATTTCAAATCAAGCATTTATGCGAAGCAGATATTTGAAAAAATGCCAAATATTGTTGCAAAATCGGCTCGGAATTTCTAATGAAAAATGCAGTTTTTCTGTTATGGGGTGTTGCGGAGGAAAAAGATGAAGAGATTTACTGCATTTTTCTGTGTTCTGGCAGTCCTCCTGCTTCTGGTCGCATGTTCGGAGAATCCGGGAACTACGACCATGAGGCTGGAACTGTCTACCGAATCATGTGAGGGCAGCAGGACGCTGCTCCCGTCCGACAGTACACTGCTTGACGTGACGCGTTACACGGTAAGCGGAACAGGTCCGAACGGAAAGACCTTCACAAGAAGTGCAGACAGCAGTTCTGTGGAGATAGAGGGCCTGACCATAGGGGAGTGGACTGTCACGGCAAAAGGTCTGAACAGGGAGGGGACGGAGCTTGTCTCCGGCACTAAGACCTTCAGGCTGACATCGACAGCGACGCCTCAGACAATCATACTCGATACCCTCATCGGAACGGGTACTTTCGGCTTTACGTTGGACTGGTCCCTGTGCGATGTGGCAAATCCTGCCATGGAGGTGTATCTGACCGGGCCCGATATGCGTTCCGACGAAGTTCCTCTCGATGTCACCCTTAACATGCAGACAAAGACCGCAACCCTATCGGAAACGCTGTCTGCAGGTTCCTATAAGGTAAGGGTCCTTCTCAAGGATGGCTCCCAGCTTGTGGCAGGACTTGTCGAGGCAATCAGGATTTCAAACGGGACAAGCACCACGGGGTCCCATACGTTTCACTTCAACGAGCTGGGGCCAACAACGCTGATGTACTTCTCGGATGCAACAGGGACTCCCATCAGGGGAACCCTTTCCGCTTCCGGTAATCCCGAGACCTTCCTCGATGGTCTGCAGTACACGTTCGCGTTCTCATTCACAGAGCCGGGCAATGTTTCTGCGGAGGGACTGTCTCTGGACTGGTACTACGACGGAAACCTCGAGAGATCCGATACATCGCTTACGAGTGCGGGCAGTACTCTGACGAAGGTCGTCGGTCATGGAGTTCACAGAATCGATGCAGTCGTATACAACAAGCTGCTCGGGAGCACCGGTTCTGCAGCCTACACATTCACGGTAGTACCGAACGGCTCCACGGGAGAGATGGCTCTTCTGAATGCCGATTCCGCAAATGCCCTTGATTCCATCGACAGCAGCACGATAATATCCCCGCTTCCGGGCGGCAAGTTCCTTGTAACCAGTCCGGACAGCGCCAAGATGTACATCTGCGGGATATCGTCCAATGCCCTTCAGGTGCTCAAGACCTACAATGCATCAAATTTCGGCTGGATAGGAAGCATCAAGCATGTCTTCTCCGATGATGAAATGCCCTATGTCATCATCACGGACAACTACAGCGGAACGGAGAATTTCACCGCACTGAAGTTCAATGCGGGCGCGAATACCCTGGAGGAGATTTCCGGAATGAGATTCCAGAGCAGGATTCCCAGCTACGGTATTCCGTTTACAAACTTCACTGCCGCGGCATTCAATTCCACGTCAGGTTTCGTAATCCTGTCCGATGCAGGATCCTACGGTTATGACTATGTGCTGAAGGTGGCCAACGGAACGCTTACCACGGCCGGTACGGTCAGAAAGAAGAACAGCACCTATTACAACGTATCCGACATGGATTACTCGCCCAACGGCCTGTACCATGTTTCGACGGGCCTTGCATCTGCCAAGTTCATATCGTCCTCGGTGACCGATCTCGGGTCCTTGTCTCAGCTGACGGAGTCCGAAGCCTCGTCCAGCCCGATGTCCATGATCCGCTATGTCAACAACCAGACGGTAATCGGCGCCAATTCGCTGGGGCTGGTCAGCTACAAGGTGGTTTCCGGCTCTGCATACACCAAATACAGGACAATCGGCATGTCGGTGAAGGATATGGAGGCCGACGGGGAGAACTACTTCTATGTTGCGGACAACAGCTGCAGGATCGTCAGCTTCTCGGTATCAGGGTACGAAGTGACCCAGCTCGGAGCCACCGAACTTGAATCTGCAATCAGAAGCATCTGTCTCAGCGGCGGCTATCTGGCTGTCCTTACTTCACAGAACGATATCGCGCTTTTCCAGGCGATAGAGTGAGGTTCTCATGAAAAAGACGCTGATTATGGTTGTGGTAATCTGCGTTGCCCTTCCTGCCGGAGTGTTCTGCTCCGGCAAGATGGGTTTCAGCGCGGATCTTGCATCTGCACAGGACATCTTCCTGGGGCAGGATAGCTATCAGGTTTCAATGGACTTCAGAACGATGGTCTCTGATGAGTTTCAGATAAGAATTCCACTGTCAGTTACGTTTATCAGGACATCATTGATGTTTGAAGGAGCCCTGATGCTTGTCTATTATCCATGGCATACCGGGCCTTTTCTGGGACTCTCTGTCTTCCAGATGGGGTTCACTTGCCGGTGCCCCGATCTGGAGAACCTCGTGAACCTGAACGAGGTTCATATAGGGTGGACCTTCGAGTTCGGGCCGGGACTTTTCGTTGAACCGAGTCTGGTTGTAAGGGACCCGTCCGGTACGTTCTCGG
>JAGCUM010000003.1 GCA_017962865.1 Spirochaetales bacterium | reverse complement strand
CTATTCCGGTTCCCAGAGTTCTCCGGCTTTCTTCGTCAAGAAAGGTGGAGTAATTGAAATTGACCTCCCGGATTCCAAGCCTGTCTTCGAGAAGGCCGATTCCGTCAGTTTCAGCCAGGCGAAACAGACCTCCCTCTCCCCGAAGGGGCCGGACCTGGCTTCGGACAGTCCGGGACCTGCAAAGGATCCTGATTCGGAGAAACTCTCATACACCGCCATAAGCGGGTATGTCAAATGCCCGTACAGCGAGTACCTGGGGCGGGGGATGACCAAGGGTGCACCTGATGCCTTCGAACCTGCAAAGCAGGACGATCAGGCGATAGGGACTTTCCTCCACAAGGTCATACAGGCCTTCATGACGAACCATATCGATGAGTTACTGGATGACAGCAATCTTGAGGCCTTCCGCACGGAAATAACCCTGATCCTGGACAGGATGCTGGAGGAAGACCGCATCTTTGATGACTATACAAAGGCAAGCATCAGGGGCAGGTATCTGGAATCCCTGACCGGCATTCCCGGCATTCTTCTTTCCCAGAGCCGCAAGACGGGCTATGTGGGACCGTTCATCCCACGCAGAAACGAGCGGCGCTTGGACATGAATCCGCATTTCATAGGTTTCATCGATACCGTAATCGAGGACCGAAACGGGCAGGTTTATCTGCTTGATTACAAAAAGGGTGCGGGGAATGCAACTTACCAGCTGGTTCTCTACAAGCGCCTGTTCGAGGAGGAAAATCCCGATACAACCGTAAAGGACTGCTTCTTCTATTCCATGAGAGACGGAGCATTCCGTGGTTTCAGTCCCGAGGCCTGGGTTGCCCAGGAGCAGAAACTCGATGCTGACATCGAATTGACCCGACAGGGCTATAAATCCGGCAACTGGGTTGCTACATCCTCCAAGGAGGCCTGTCAGCTTTGTTCCGAAAGATCCATCTGCCGAAGGAGGTTCAACCTGCAATGACCTTTGAACAGATAATGAAGGATGAAGAATTCTTTCCGAATGAAGAGCAGAGACCTGTCATCGAAAGCAGCGTGAACACAGTGGTCTCGGCAGGGGCAGGGGCAGGCAAGACAACTGTCCTCTCCTGGCGTTACCTGCGTCTGGTGATGGAGTGTTCCATCAAACCCGATGAAATCCTGACACTGACCTTTACCAAGAAGGCCGCGAGCGAGATGCGTGAGCGCATCTACCGTCGTCTTGTTGAAGCCCGTGAGAGCCTCGATTCTGATACGTTCGAAAGGTTCTCAAAGGCTACAATCTCCACTCTGGACAGTTTCTGTGCTCAGATTGTAAGAAGCGATTGTGTTTCCTACGGACTTCCCAGAGACATCGCAGTGATTTCCGATGATGACTATGAAGAACTGTCCCAGAGATTAGCCCGCCGTTTTCTGGACGATCCTGAGAATCAGCATGAGAAACAGACCATCGCCTCCCTGTTCATGCCCTCGGACCTGATGTCCAGGTTTTTCGGTCTAATTGCCAGAAATACCAGTCTCGCAGGCGACTACAATGCAGAGAGGATAACGGAGAACTTCCTCCGACACGTAAAGGATATCTACGAAGAGCGCATGACCCTTATCGGAGAACTGCTGGACTCGCTCGGAAATCTGAACCTGAAAGGCAAGTTCGTGGAGCAGTACAACAATATCCGCAGATGCTATCAGGAGCGATCCTATACCGAAAACGACTATTTCCGGCTTACGGGAGTGAAGGATGATGAGGTCAAGGAGATAGTAGGTCTTCTCAAGCCGCTCATGGGCAAGGATGCAGGTCTTGTCATGCTACAGAATATGGCGACAAGGGACGGAAAAGATGTTTCCGATCTGCAGAAAAGCGTTCAGAAATACACGTCCATGCTGAACGAGGAGAAACGAAGGCTGGGCATGCTTTCTTTCAAGGATATGGGTGACCTAGCCGTCCGTATCCTGACGGACAATCTCCAGCTGCGTAACGTATTCAAGAAAAAGTACCGCCAGATCATGGTGGATGAGTTCCAGGACAACAATTTGAGCCAGCGGAATCTGGTTTTCCTCCTTGCCGAGAAAGAGGACAGGGGAACAGCCGGGAAGATTCCGGAGGTAGAAGACCTTGATCCGACAAAACTTTTCTTCGTAGGAGACGAGAAACAGTCTATCTACCGCTTCAGAGGCGCCGACGTATCGGTCTTCAGACACCTTCAGAAGGAAATATCCGAAAACGGCAAGGCACTTGAACTCAACACGAACTACAGAAGCCAGAGCAAGCTGATAGATCATTTCAACAAAGTCTTCGAAAAAGTCCTGGCAGATGACGGAAAGCCGTTCGAGGCCCGTTTCGCTCCGATAGATGCGGGAAGAACAGCGGACACGACAAAGAGCAGAATCATCTTCGGGGTCTACAACAGGGACATGATCGAGGACGAGGAACTCAAGGACGGGGTGCTCGAGGCCGAAGCGATAGGCGACTACTGCAACCGCATCCTCACTGAGGACGAGTTCCTTGTGGACGGAAAGCGCCCCGAGGCAAGCGAAGTTGCCATCCTCTTCGGCACATCCTCCAATCAGATGAACATCGAGAAGGCCCTCAAGCGAAGAGGCATCGGATATCAGATTGCCGAAACCAGATCCCTGATGCTGGATGCCGTGGCAAGCGACTTCTACTGCCTGATAAACTGCCTTCTCTATCCCGAGGATACAAGAAGCTTCATAGCCCTTCTGAAGAGTCCGTTCTGCGGCCTCTGCGAAGAGAGCATCGAAGCCGTCATTTCCGGGGAAGGCGAAGTCCTTGAGATCGATAAGGATCGCTACGAAGCCTTCCGCTCCTTCTTCGATCCGCTGAAAGAAGTGGCCTTCAGCATGTCGATTTCCGCTCTCCTTGAAAGAATCTACATCGAGGGAGGCTATAAGGCCTACCTGATGCGCAACACCGACAGCCTTTCGTTCATCGAACACTACGACTACCTCTACTGCTATGCTGTCCAGCACGATGCCGAAGGGCGCAGCCTTTCAGACTATGCACGTTTTCTGAGAGACAAGCTCGGTTCCAGCGATAAGCTTCCCGAAGCAGAGGTCCTTCACGCAAGGAAAAGCGGCGTGCAGGTCATGACCGTCCACAAATCCAAGGGACTAGAGTTCAAGGTCGTCATCTACGCAGGAGTAGGAAGCAAGGGTTCGAACGACAAGTCATCCTACGTCTTCAACTACGGCGGAGACCTTGTTGCAAGCGAAGACCTGGGAGTCCAGAAAATCCTCGAGCAGGACAACCGCGAGAGAGAGGAGGCTGAGGCCAGGCGTCTGATGTATGTGGCCATGACAAGGGCCAAGGATCACCTGATAGTCGTCGGCAGCTACAAGACCAACTCCATGGCCAATGTTTTCAGCTGGTATCTGGATGCGATCGGAGGAGACCTGAACTCCCATACAT
>JAGCUM010000254.1 GCA_017962865.1 Spirochaetales bacterium | reverse complement strand
GCTCTCGGACCTGACCATGTGGTCCTCTCCACAGATCTCGGACAGAAAACGGCAATCTTCCCGGACGAAGGACTCAGGATCTACTGTGAGAAACTGGCTGAGAACGGTTTCTCTGTTTCGGAACTAAGGAAAATGGTCCGCGATAACCAGGAAAAGCTTCTGGCTGACTGAATGATCGCGGATAGTTGAGGTTTATATGGAAGAAAAGAAGAAGATTCCGTTTGATGCGATCATGGCAGCTGTAATGATTGTCATCACTTGGGTTATTCTCGGGGACGGCCTTTTCGTCCACAAGCTCACATGGGCTGCTCTCAGATATCCCATTGTCTGCGGCAGCATCGTCACCCTCTGCGCAATAATTGAGATTGTGAATGCATTCCGTAAGCAGGCCGCCTCCGATCCGGAGAATGAAACGGAGAAGAAAGAGAAGCCGGTTTTCACGAACAGAAGGAATTTCCTGATTATGGTCGGCCTGATGGCTGCCTATGTCCTGCTCATGTGGCTGCTGGGCTTCATCATCTCATCGGTGGCGATTGTCGTGGCATTCACCCTGATTCTCAAGGCCAAAAAGCCGGTGTGGGTCATCATCGGTTTCACGGTTGTCATAGTGGCTCTCTACTATGTCTTCAGAAATTATCTGTATGTCTTCCTTCCCCGGGGACTGCTGATAAAGATGATTTTCTAGGAGGTCCGGATGTCTACATTGATGAATGGGCTTCTTACTTCGCTCAACCCGATTAACCTGATTTACATGCTGATAGGTACCTTCGCCGGTATCATCATCGGAGTTCTTCCCGGGCTGGGGCCTACAACCGGTATTGCACTTCTGATTCCCCTCACATACGGAATGGATGCTACCAAAGCCCTCCTTCTTGCTGCGGGAATCTATCAGGGTGCCATGTACGGCGGTTCAATCACTTCCGTTCTGCTGGGCATTCCCGGTACCCCGACCAATACTGCAACATGCTTTGACGGTTATCCGCTTTCAAAGAAGGGCCACAGCAGGGAGGCTCTCGGCGCCTCGCTCACAGCATCTGCCATCGGTGGATTCTTCTCGACACTGGCCCTGATGTTCTTCACCCCGCTTCTTTCCAAGATAATCATGAATTTCGGTGCTTCCGAGCAGTTCATGATGGCAATGGTCGGTCTGGGAATCATCGCGGCATCGTCCCACGAATCTCTCTCGAAGGGTCTCATGATCGGATTCTTCGGTCTTCTGATTGCGACAATCGGCGGAGACGGCCTTACCGGTCTGGACCGCTTCACATTCGGTATCAAGTATCTGGATGACGGAGTGAACTTCATGACCATAGCTGTCGGAATCTTCGGCCTCTCGCAGGCAATCGTCCTTGCAGAGGAGTCCAGGACAATCAGCGGAGATGCAAAGCTGAAAGGAAAGCTTTCCGACGGCATCAAGGCATGCTTCAAGAACTGGAAGACCACTCTTACCGGTTCTCTCTTCGGAGTGGTTCTCGGGGTAACACCCGGAGCCGGCGGAAGCGCAGCCTCCATGCTGGCGTACTCCACCACCCAGGCATCGGACCCGGACAAGGAATCATATGGAAACGGCAACATCAAGGGTGTCATAGCTCCCGAAGCTGCCAACAACGGTACAATCGGAAGCGCACTCGTTCCCACGCTTGCATTCGGAATTCCCGGAAGCCCGACCGCTGCCATCATGATGGGACTGTTAATGGTGCACAACATCATCCCGGGACCCAAACTGTTCATGGAAGCAGGTTCGACACTGTACACATTCTTCTGGGGTCTTCTCTGGACGTGTTTCGCAATTTTCGTAATCGGAATCCCGCTTCTGCAGTTCTTTGCCAAAGTCACGCTGGTACCTTATCAGGTCCTGACGCCGGCAATCGTGATCCTCTGTTCATTGGGAGCATTCAGTGTCCGAGGATACATATTCGACGTGATTCTGACGATGATCTTCGGCGTTCTGGGCTATTTCATGAAGAAAGCCAGATATCCGATGGTCTGTCTAGTCCTTGGTCTGGTACTCGGAGAAATGGCTGAGCAGAATCTCGGAAGATCCCTGATAATCTACGGAAATCTTTCGTTCATCTACAAGAAACCGATTTCCCTGGTCCTGTTCATAATCCTGGTGCTTGTAATTGCAGTTCCCCTCATCAGAAAGCATCTGAAGAAGAGAACCGAGAATAAATGAATCTGAATTCCCGTTGTAGACGGGAAAAGAAAAAAGGAGAAAAGAAATGAAAAAAGTGTTCTTCGCAATTCTAGTGGTCCTGTTGGCCATGGGCTCCGTGTTCGCACAGGGAGCTACCGATTCGACAGCTGCTGCAAATCCCAAGTGGCCCGAGCAGCCGATAACAATCATCAACCAGTCTGCTGCAGGATCCGGTCCTGACCTGGTTGTACGTGAGATTGCCCCTCTGCTTCAGAAGGAACTGGGAACAAAGATCATTCCCGATAACAAGGCCGGTAGCGGTGGAAAGCTTGCCTGCGACTATGTCTGGGAATCGGCAGCTGACGGATATACACTGCTTGCCCATTCAAGCCCGCTCACAACCAAAACACAGATTACAAAGAATGCTGAATACAGCATCAAGGACATGAAGCACATTGTCGCATGGGATGCTGCACCGTATTCAGTCATCGTCAAGGCAAATTCCCCGATCAACACAGTTGAGGACCTGATCGAGTACTGCAAGAACAACAAGGCTTCAAACGCCAACTCAGGTATCGGCGGAGCCATGTACCTCCAGAGCCGCATCATGGCCGAAGCTCTCGGAATCGATTATGATGAGGTTCCCTACAACGGATCCGCACCCTGTGTCACAGCTGTCATGAGCGGAGACACCACATTCACAGTCACTTCCTACGACGCAGCTGCAAACAACCCGGAAGTCAAGGTCATCTGCCTGCTTTCCGACCAGAGAATCAGCTTCATGCCGGATGTTCCCGCAATTACCGAATCAG
>JAGCUM010000253.1 GCA_017962865.1 Spirochaetales bacterium | reverse complement strand
GCCCACTACTATGTGTTCAGCAAGCAGGAGCGTCAGCAGATGACCGAGCGTGCCCTTGCCAGAAAGGCAGAACGTCTTGCTGCTCCCCTTTCCCCCGGTGCACAGATGGCGGCCAACAGGCTCAAGAAGAACCTGTCCACCATCGGAAAGCAGATGGAGAAGGAAGGAGTTACCAGCTACAGGCTCTACGATGCGGACATGCCGGAGTACAGTGCGGCCATCGATATCTACGAAGGAAAGTGGATCAGCCTTCAGGAATATGCGGCTCCGTCGTCAATCGACCCCGAGGATGCATCGAGAAGACTGGAGGAGCTCGTAATAGCAACCGAGAGGATTACCGGTATCGATCTGGATGATATCCATGTCAAACGCAGGGAAATTCAGAAGGGAGCCAACCAGTACACAAGAAGGGGCAGCTCTTCCCATTTCAATATCGTGAACGAGAACGGACACAAGTTCATCGTGAACTTCACGGACTATCTCGATACCGGAATCTTTCTGGACCACAGACCCGTGAGAAAGCTCATCGAGACCATGAGCAGGGACAAGAGGTTCCTGAATCTGTTCTGCTATACTGCAAGCGCCACCGTCTATGCAGCGGCAGGCGGAGCCCTCTCGACCGTCAGCGTTGATGCAAGTGCAACCTATCTCGACTGGGCTACAAAGAACATGCAGATCAACGGTTTCAACACATTGAACCACTTCTTCTACAGGGATGACTGCATTTCGTTCCTGAAGGAGAACAGCGATGTATTCGACCTGATCTTCTGCGACCCGCCCACCTTCTCCAACAGCAAGAGCAGAACCGGAAGCTTCGATGTCCAGCGCGACCACGGCTATCTTATCCGCTCCTGCATGAGACATCTCTCAAGCGACGGAGTCCTGATCTTCTCGACGAACTACACAAGGTTCAAGATGTTCGGGGAGCTGTACGATGAGTTCATCGTAGAGGACATCACCGAGAGCACCATCGGAGCGGATTTCGCCCGCAACAGCAAGATCCACCGCTGCTACATGATCCGTCACCGCACGGAGCAGGCTCTGGTTATTCCGCCGCAGAGAAAACTTGTAAAGAAAATCGTAAAGAAAAACTGATTGTCAGAGTTTCTTGAGGTAATGACCCTCGACCCAGACGCCTTCGTTGACAATGACGAAGGCGTTTCTGTCATATTTGCGCACGATCTGGCGCAGCTGATGGACCTCGTACTTTGAAATGAGGATGTAGAGCATGTGCTCGTCCTCGTGGGTATAGGCACCGACGGAATGCAGCTCGGTCACTCCCCTGCCCATCTTTGTGAACACCTCGTACTCGATGTCATCGGGATTGGTCTTGGTGATTATCTTCACCTCGACATTGATGTTCTGGGCATGGAACTTGTCGATTGCAAAGGCATGGACTACGGCGAAGATCACCGAGTAGACGACAATCTGCACATCAAACAGGAAAAGACATACCGCATAGATGGCCAGGTTCACGGCAAGGTTCACCTGCCCCACCCGGATATTGCCGTGGGATTTGGAAATCAGCATCCCTATGATATCCATGCCGCCCGTGGAGGAAGACATCCTCAGCACCAGGCCTATTCCGGCACCTGAAATGAAAGCACCAACTATGGTCGATGCCAGGCAGTCGTCCACGATCATCGTGGTCGGAATCAGGGACATGGCAACCGTAAGGGACGTGACGGCGACCAGGGTCTTCAGGAAGAACAGCTTGTCCAGCCGTGGGAAGGCATAGATCAGAATCGGCAGGTTCAGGGCATAGAAGATGATACCCGCAATGTCCTTCGAGCCGAATTCGATGTGGATATAGTCGGACAGAACCGTTCTGATCAGCTGGGAGATACCCACAAGACCTCCGCTGTAGAGGTTGAACGGAACGATGAACAGGTTCACTCCGACAGCATAGAGTGTACCGCCGATTACGCACAGCAGATAGCGTTCGAAATGTATTTTGTTCTCAAGGTCTTTTGCCTTCATCCTGACCGCCCTTCATGCAAAGAGGCTGGGGACACCCAGCCTCTCGACATCATTGGTTTGTAACACCGTCAGTTGGCTTCTTCAGCAGCCTTCTTTGCCTCTGCCTCAGCCTTTTCCTTCATCCTGTTGATACCGCGGACGATAAGGAACAGCACAAATGCAGTGAGCACGAACTGGATGATGTTCTGGATCAGGTTACCGTAGCGGATGGCAAGCTCCTCTGTTGTCTCAGTAGCTGCCTTGAGGATAACCTTGAGCTCGCCGAAATCGGTTCCGCCGACAAGGAGTCCGAGAATCGGATTCAGGATATCCTTGACGAATGAATTGACGATAGCGGTGAACAGACCACCGATGATGATACCGACTGCCATGTCAACGACGTTTCCACGGGAGATGAACTCCTTGAACTCGCCGAAAAAGCCTTTCTTTTCTCCAGCCATATTAATCCTCCATGGGAAAAAGTTCTCTATATGCCACTGTTTTACATCAAAACAGGGAAAAAAACAATTGTCAGTTAACTCAGAAAGCCTTGCTCAGGAAAGCCTTCAGCTCCAGTCTGTTGGCCATCTTTGTCACCGGAATCAGGTAATAGTGATCCGAGATGGCAAAGCCGATCGAGAAGTTCTTGTACCTGTGGTACCTGACTCCGATTTCGATGGACATACCGGCCTTGACCGAACTGTCGTTGATGAACGTGAATCCGAGATCAGGTCCGATGGCACCCCAGACATCGCAGTTTCCGATGACCGTGGAGGCAAGAGCCTGGGCGTTCAGATAAGCCTGAAGCTGCATCTGACTCGGGTTCATGAACAGCTGCTTCGAGGTATAGATGCCCACATTGCCTTTCACTCCGATGTCGAAGATTCCGGCCTTGAAGAATGTCCTGTAATAGGAAGCGTTGAACCCTATTGTCTTCGGGCCTGAAGAATCGGGGATGCTGTTCATGTAGCCGATTCCGAAATCAACGAACACAAAAGGCTTGTAGACTTCTTCCTCGACGACCGGGACATAGATCTCATCCTCGATGACAGTTGCAGCAACAACCTCTTCATCCGCTGCGGGCTGTTCCTCTGCAGGAGGAGCCTCGGGTTCGAATTCCTCGGAAAATTCTTCTTCCTCGTAGGACTCTTCTCCCTCGCTTTCCGTGTAGATCTCGGAGTCGGTAGCGCTGCTGGGACTCCAGATTTCTCCGTCATAGGACTGCTGCAGATAAAGGGTATGGAGAACGGAGACATCCAGGGTCAGGGATACCTCGTTGACACTCCAGTCGACGACGGTCCATCTGCCGTCCTCTTCTCCGTCGACCTGATACCTGTAGAATTCGACATCGGGGTCGTTTTCGTACCATGTCCATGTGACAATTCCGTCAAGGGCAAACAGGCCGACAACAGAGATAACCGACAGAATTGCGATGAGAAGCAGTTTTTTCATCATTTCTCCCAGAGTTTTTCGGGATAGACACCCGCCTTGGTCTTGAGAGCCAGGTTCTGTTTGACAGTATCCCTGTCCTCCTTGTACGTCATTCCGAACCACTTCTCCGTGGTTGAGAAGACCTTCAGTGTTCCTATGCCCTTCTGGACCATTTAACCGGCACAGTTAGGAAGCAGGACCTCTGCCTTCGGGCTGGAGGCATTCTCTGCCATGAAGCGCTCGAAGTATTCGGTCATGTATTCGAAAGCCTTGGGTGTGAATCCGAAGAAGTTCATCGAGACCCACTCGTCACCCGTCAGATAAACATCGCCCTCGGGAAGATGCGATACGATCTTGTCTCCCTCGAACTCGATCTTGGTGTTTTCCCTCATACCCTGAAGCAGTCCGTCCTTCACCTGGCAGACACCGCGCGAGACGCTGCCCATCGGACTCATTGTGTTCCTGAGCAGATAGCCGACCATGGCGTGTTCGGTGCTGTCGTTCGAAAGCTTTGAAAGATAATCACCCAGAATCCCGTAAGCCTCGCGGCCATAGAAATCATCGGCATTGATGACGGTAAACGGCTCTTTGATCACGTCCTTGGCACAGAGAAGCGCATGGATGGTTCCCCATGGCTTTGTTCTTCCCTCGGACTGCTTTATCTGCTCGGCATTAAGAAGCGACTCATGCGTCTGGAATACATATTCCGCATCCATGTTTCTGGCGATTCTGTCGAAAAGTCTCTCACGGAAATCCTTCTCGATGTCCGGTCTGATGATGAACACGACCTTTCCGTATCCGCTCTTGTAGGCGTCATAGACACTGTAATCCAACAGTGCTTCACCGTGCATTCCAACCGGATCTATCTGTTTGACTCCGCCGTATCTGGAGCCAAGACCTGCTGCAAGTACCAATAATGATGGTTTCATTACCGCCAATCTCCTGAAGATATACTAGTAGTGATTATACTTCAAAAACAATGTTTGGCAAGGACTTAAGAAGCCTTTGGAAGAACGTGCGGGGAATCAGCAGAACGGGATGTCGATTTCAACGACGAAATCCAGGCTGAAATCGCAGATGACCTCGTTCTTCAGATAGCCGGCAATCCGCTCTGCACCGTAGTGTTTCTCGGGCGGAACGACACAGTCCAGGATGACCTTCGTCAGATCCTTGCCGTCAACCATCCTCACATCATGGAAGGTGATCTCGGAATCCAGCTTGTTCAGGGCGACGGCAATCTTCTCCTTGATGGCATCCAGCTTCTCGTTGCCCACCTGTACCGGGTCCATGTGGATGGTGATTGAAATCCCCAGCTCTTCCTTGAAATCCATCTCGATCTTGTCCACGATGTCGTGTATCTCGACTATGCTCTGCGCTTCATCCACCTCGACATGAACCGTCACGAAATCGTTGTGAACCCCGTAGTTGTGAAGCACCAGATCATGTATTCCCAGCACCCCGGGATAGGACATGATTTTATCGGTAATCATCTTCACCCTCTCCTGGGTGGGCTTGATTCCGATCAGCGGTGCAATCTGCTCTTTGATGGTCTGAATGCTGCTGATTACTACCAAAAGTGAAACGGCAAGACCGAACAGGCCATCGATATTGATACCTGTAATTGCCATCACACTCATTGCAACCAGTATTCCGGCAGTGGTGAATATGTCGTTCCTGGAGTCTTCGGCGCTGGCTTTCAGAGCCGGCGAGTCTATGGCCTTGCTGCACCTCAGGTAGACGACCATCTGCACCACTTTGACGACAATCGCCAGAGCCAGGACAACGAACGTCGCAACAGTGATCGACAGCTCCTGCGGATGGATGATCTTCTCGATTGATTCCTTCGCGAACAGGACTCCGGTAAGCAGCATCACTATCCCGATGGTGAAGCCGAACAGATACTCATACCTTGCATGGCCGTACGGATGCTCGCGGTCCGGCTTCTTCTCCGCAAGGGTGAAGCCCAGGATGGTCAGAGCACTGGATGCACAGTCCGAGATATTGTTAACGGCATCGGCAACAATACCGATACTGCCTGTCAGAAGACCGATGATGATTTTCAGAACGCCGAGCACAAGGTTGGAGACAATTCCGAACACTCCCGCCCTTCTGGCATAGCGGGTTCTTGTCTGAGGCTCAACAGTGTATACCTTCCCTTTTTCGGGCTGCATTTCCGTCATAATTCGGATTATAGATTCAAATCTCCCGAATGGTAATACCAAATCCGTCATCACTTGCCCGAAACCCTTCATTTAAGGTATATAATCATTGACTGCAGACACCGGGTCCATAGCCCAATGGATAAGGCGCATCCCTCCGGAGGATGAAATGCGGGTTCGATTCCCGCTGGACCTATATGAAATACGACTTTGACACCGTCATCGACAGAAGAAACACCGGCTCAGTGAAATGGGACGTCAGGGACAACGAACTCCCCATGTGGGTTGCCGACATGGACTTCAGGACGGCACCCGAAATCATGCAGGCCATCCAAAAGCGCATGGACAACGGCATCTTCGGCTACTCCACCATTCCCGACGAATGGGCCCTCTCCTACGTGCACTGGTGGGAGAAGCGACACAGCCTCAAGACCGATCCCTCCTGGTTCAGCTTCTGTACCGGAGTCATCCCCATCATTTCATGCGCAATCCGCGAATTCACCGAAACGGGCGACAACGTACTGATCCAGAGTCCGGTCTACAACGCCTTCTTCAACATCATCAGGAACAACGGGCGCAGAGTGCTGGAATCGGAACTGACCTATCGTGACGGCGCCTACTCCATGGACTTCGCCGACCTCGAGACCAAGCTGTCGGATCCGAAAACCAAAATGTTTGTCCTCTGCAACCCGCACAATCCCGTGGGCAGGATCTGGAGCAGGGACGAACTGGATAAAGTCGGAGAACTCTGTCATAAGCATGGTGTCCTGGTAATTTCGGATGAGATTCACTGCGACATCACCGACCCGGATATCCTCTACACCCCGTTTGCCTCGGTATCGGAATGCTGCAGGGAAAACAGCATCACTGCCATGGCCCCCACCAAGTGTTTCAACATCGCAGGCATCCAGAGTGCAGCAGCCATGACTCCCAACCCCGATCTCCGCAAGAGAATGGCAAAAGCCCTCTATCTGAATCTGGCAAATGAGGCCAACGCCTTTGCCGTTGATGCGACAATCGCCGCCTTCGAACATGGCGAGCAGTGGCTGGATCAGATGCGCTCCTATGTGTTCGAGAACAAGCAGGTTGTCCTGGATTATGTCCGCAAGAACATCCCGAAGCTGTATGTTGTCCCATCCAGAGCCACAT
>JAGCUM010000025.1 GCA_017962865.1 Spirochaetales bacterium | reverse complement strand
GGGCCGAAATCCTGCTTGAGGACGTTCTTGAAATCATCGAGAATGGCATCGGTTCTGCTCAGGGCATCGGCTAGAGCCTTTCTTTTTTCGTCAATTTCCATATTTTTCCTCAAACCACTGATACTCATCGGGATCATAGCTCACACGCCAGAGGTAGAGCCCGTCGGAGGGGGCTGTCTTTCCGGCAAGGAGGCGGTCCTTGGCCTTCAGTGCTGCTTCGAATTCGGATACAGGGGCGTTTCTCTTGGCAAATTCCAGCATGGAACCTACAAGGGAACGCACCATGTGATACAGAAAGGCATTGCCGCAGATGCGGTAGCAGAGAACCTTCTCACCATAGATGGAAGTCGTCCAGCTGAAGGAGGACTCATAGATGTCCCGAACCTTGCTGGGACAGATGTCCCGGGCAGAGGCGAAGGTTGTGAAATCGTGAGTTCCCACCAGAAGACCGGCATATCCCTGAAGCAGGTCGAAGGAAGGAAACTCCTTTAAAAGCGTGACAAGTCCTTCCGAGAAACTGTCGTGGCCTTCTCCCACCTTACAGAAATATCGGTACTCGCGGGCCATGGCGCTGTAGCGGGCATGGAAGGATGGATCCACATCCCAGCTGCGTTTTACCCGCACTGAAACTGGAAGGAAGGTATTCAGGCCCTGACAGAAAGCACGGACCGGAATATCGCAGTCATCGAACTCGATATGGGCAACCTGCCCGAATGCGTGGACACCGCTGTCTGTCCGTCCGCTTCCGACCACCTCGATATTGCGGTCACCGAGAAGCTGGACAGCTGCTGCAGTTATGGTGTCCTGGACGGACAGGGCATTGTTCTGGCTCTGCCAGCCGTTGAACGCACGCCCGTCATAGCTGACTTCCAGGGCAACCCGGCGCCTCCCTTCGGGAGCAGAGAAGGAACTGGGACGTTTCCAGTCGCTTCGCGCCATCAGGCTTCCTCCGATTCGAGAATCACCATGGCAATGGCCAGAGGCTCCTCATGGGTCAGAGAAAGGTGGATCACACAGTGAGGAGCATTGTCCAGGGTTTTTCCGCAGAGCTCGACATAGGGTCTGCCGTCTGCTTCCTTTTTCGTGATTATCTCATTGGGAACCACAATCGAGTTGAATCCTGTTCCGCGGGCCTTGGCATAAGCCTCCTTTACGGCAAAGCGGGATGCCAGGAACTGGGCTTTCATATCCTCGTGCGCATCTGCGAGCGCCTGGTATTCGGCAAGCTCGGAGGCGTTGAATATCTTCTCGAGAACCCGGCCCTGAAGCTTCTTGGCCCTTTGAATGGATACTGCGTCAATTCCTGTTCCCAGAATCACTTATGCCTCCGATATCAAAACAAACCTATCGGGAGATTACTTCGCTCCGCCGGCAGCAGAGAAGTAGACGCGGACCTGAGAAGGCTTCGTATAGATGGAGACAGCAGATGTGTCTATGTAGGAGGCAAGCTCATTGATATCAATCTGCACGGTGGCATAGCTGATGCCCTCGCGGTCAACCATGGAGAAATCCACCTTCAGCATAATCTTGGACACATCGATCAGATAGATCTGGTCCTCGGTTCCCTGGATCACAAGGTCAATGCTGGACGGCACGTTGCTGGTGGCAACATAGCCTTCGGGCATGACAACTTCGACCGGAAGAGCGATTGTCCTCGAATTCTGTATGGAGAACATGAGGATGAAATAGACGAATACTGCCAGCAGGAAGCTGATTATCTTGGCCTGCCAGTTGTAGAAAAGCTTCTGGAAGAACTTACTGCGCATCGCCTCTGCCCTCCTCAGCACTCACCTGGACATCAAGATAGTTGAACAGCGAAAGCAGCATGCTCTTGATTTCGTCATGTGAAAGGTCATAGTAAAGGTTGCCGTTGCAGGCAAGGGAAATAGCTCCGGTTTCCTCCGAGACGACGATGATTGCGGCATCTGACTCTTCCGCCATACCGAGGGCGGCTCTGTGTCTGGTTCCGAAACTGGCACGGATATCGGTCTGGCCGGAAAGCGGGAGGTAACAGCCGGCTGCAACGATCTTGGAGCCCTGGATGATCATGGCACCGTCGTGCAGCGGGGTATCGTGATCGAAGACGGTTACTATCAGGGCGCTGGAGATTTCAGCGTTCATCCTTGTTCCGCTGTCGATGATGTTCTTCAGGGCAAGCTTGCGGGGGAAGACTATCAGTGCACCGCGCTTGGACTGCACGAGGCGCTGGCAGGCATTGAGAATGGTCTCGATCTGGTCAGACGAGGTCTGGACTCCACCGATGCGGAAAAGCCTGTTGCGTCTGAAGCCCGGGGTGAAGGTCCTCTTGAGGTCCGCCTGGTACAGCACGCACAGGAAAACGATGAACGGTATTGCCCCGATTCTCAGAAGATTCTCGAGGATGGACAGACCGGTCAGCTTGCAGATCAGGAAGATTTTATCCATGAGATAACCGAAGAGGTCAGCAACCACATTAAAGATGCGAATATTGACGCAAAAGTTAACGGCAGGGTGAAGCATCTTTTCAGTATCTATAAAAAGATGGTTAACCAGAACAAGACACTGGATCAGGTTTACGATCTTTTTGCCGTAAGAATTATCGTTAACGATATAAAGGACTGCTATGCGGCACTTGGTGTAATCCATGAAATGTATAAGCCCATCCCGGG
>JAGCUM010000252.1 GCA_017962865.1 Spirochaetales bacterium | reverse complement strand
TCACAACCGCAAGGTTGATGTTCAGAGAGTAACAGCACTGCTTTTGGCCAACTCATTCAAGGAGGCCAGACCTGATGCGGTCTACAACATCGGCAGACCCGAGAACGGCAAGAGGACACCGCAGGAGATAGGAATCCATTCCCTGAGGATGGGAAACTATTTCGGCAGGCACGAAATCTATATCTCGACCGGATCCGAAACACTGACTCTGGTCCATGAGGCCCATAACCGTACTCTCTTTGCCGAAGGCGCTCTCAAGGCAGCTGCCTTCTTGCTGGGCAAGAAACCCGGGCTCTACAATATGAAGGACAGGATGAACTGACTGCACAGGAAATAATCAACTACATCGCTACGGCAGAAAAGAAGACTCCGGTAAAGCTCTACGTCAGGGAGAAAGCTCCCATCGACTACGGCAAAGCCAAGGTGTTCGGATCAGCTGACAAGATTGTCTTCGGTGACTGGAAGGACCTGGAGTCCGTTCTCAAGGCCAACTGCGACAAGATTGCGGACATCGTCATCGAGAACGACTGCCGCAACTCTGCCATCCCGATGCTGGACAAGAAAAACATCAATGCCCGCATCGAGCCCGGTGCAATCATCCGCGAACAGGTGGAGATAGGCGACAGGGCAGTCATCATGATGGGAGCCATCATCAACATCGGAGCCATCATAGGCGAGGGTACCATGATTGATATGGGCGCAGTGCTGGGCGGAAGGGCAACTGTCGGAAAGAACTGCCATATCGGAGCCGGAGCAGTGCTTGCCGGTGTCATAGAACCTGCAAGCGCAGATCCCGTCAGGATCGGTGACGGAACCCTCGTCGGTGCAAATGCAGTAGTGATAGAAGGTGTCCAGGTCGGAAAGAACTGCGTCGTCGCTGCAGGAGCAGTAGTCATAGATGATGTTCCCGACAATATGGTCGTTGCAGGCTGTCCTGCAAAGATAATCAAAGCCAGAGATGAGAAGACAAACTCCAAGACCGCTCTTGAAGCAGGCTTGAGAACTCTTTGATGGAGAAGAAATTGCAGAAAACCATACCGTTTTCATTAGAGCAGGCTCAACAGTGGCGTTCCAGATTCGGAACGCCGTTCTACGTATATGACGAGGCAGGAATCAGAAAAACAGCAGAATCGGTGCAGAAGGCATTCTCCTGGAACAAAGGCTTCACCGAGTGCTTTGCGGTCAAGGCAACTCCCACACCCGCAATCCTGAGGCTTCTGGCTTCCCTGGGCTGCGGAACTGACTGCGCATCGGTCTCCGAGCTGGTTCTGAGCGCCTCCTGCGGCCTTGGAGGGAAAAAGGTGATATTCACCTCCAACGAGACCTCCGACGAAGCCTACAGGAAGGCTGTAAGCATCGGTGCCATCGTCAATCTCGACGACATAACTCAGATCGATACCCTTGAGCGTGCTGCGGGTATTCCCGATACTGTATGTCTGCGATACAATCCGGGCAAATTCGAGATCAAGGGAAAAAACGCCACCAGCGCCATCATGGGGAGTCAGGCAGATTCCAAGTACGGCATGACGAAAGAACAGCTTCTTGAGGCCTACAGGATACTCAGAGACAAGGGTGTGAAACACTTCGGCCTGCACTGTATGGCAGCCTCATGCAGTCTTGATGCCTCTTACTATCCGACCTTGGCTGAAATGATGTTCAATATTGTGGTGGAAGTTCGCGACAAGTTGGGCATAGAGATTGAAATCACCGACTTCGGAGGCGGTATAGGAATCCCGTACCTACCGGAGCAGGAAATAGTCGACATAGAAGCCGTGGGAGCTGCAGTGCGTAGAATCTATGATGACATCATAACTGCAAACGGATTGGAGGTATCGATCTATACCGAGCTGGGTCGCTATATGACGGGCCCTCACGGCTATCTCGTGACCTCAGTACGTGGCTTCAAGCATATCTACAAGGAATATGTCGGAGTAGATGCGACGGCCTGCGACCTCATGAGACCTGCCATGTACGGTGCTTATCACCATATCACCGTGCTGGGTAAAGAGGGCAATGGATGTAAGGTCGATGTCTGCGGATCGCTTTGCGAGAACAATGACAAGTTTGCAATAGACAGAATCCTTCCGAAGGCCGAGCTGGGAGATATCCTTGTGATCCATGATGCCGGTGCTCACGGAAGGTCCATGGGATACAACTACAACGGCTTCATGCGTTGCGGGGAACTACTTCTTTCACCGCAAGGAGATGTGCGCCTGATCAGGCGTTCGGAATGTCTTGATGACCTGTTTGCCACATTCGATGTGGATAAGGACTTTTCCTATGATGCGTGAGAGAATGAATTCGGCTGTCTTCGACCTCAGACGGAGTGCCATCCGCGAGTTTGCCAAGCTTGCAAAACAGACCCCAGGATGCATTTCGCTGACTCTCGGAGAGCCTGATTTCGATACTCCTGCACCTGTAAGGAAACAAGCGGAGCTTTCCCTGGAAAGCGGGGAGACCCACTATATCGAGAACAACGGTCTGAAAGCTCTTAGGGAGAAGATTGCCTTTTTCGAAACCGACCGTAACGGCTTTGCCTGTACGGAAGACCAGGTCATTGTCACCGCAGGGGCAACGGAGGCTCTGTTCGTATCGCTTTTCGGAGTCCTCAATCCCGGTGACGAGGTGATTATTCCCACACCCGCATTTGTCCTTTACGAGGAGATAGTCAAGCTCTGCAGGGCAAAACCCGTCCTGCTTGATACTAGGCCAGATGGTTTTCAGATAAGAAAATCCGCACTGGAATCACTTGTAACTGAGAAGACAAAGGCAATTGTGATCAACAGCCCGAACAATCCGACCGGAACAGTTTTGGATATCGAAAGCCTGAATGCCGTACGTGTGACTGCAAGGGCGAAAAATCTCTTTGTCATCTGCGACGATGTATACAGACAGCTGATCTATACCGACAGCTATCACAGCTTCACGGAATTCGAGGATGTCAGGGACAGGACTATCCTTGTGCAGAGCTACTAAACCCTATGCCATGACAGGTTGGAGGATAGGCTATCTCATTGCTCCCGCTGAAATAAAGGAAAGACTTGAGCTGGTCCATCAGTTCACTGTGGTATCGACTCCCGCACCTTTTCAGAAAGCTGCCATGACGGCCCTGGATTTCGATCCGGTCGAGCTGACGGAGACATATCGGAAGAGACGTAGCTATATGCTCTCAAGACTCAGGGAAATGGGTCTGGAGGTTCCGGAGCCGGAGGGGGCTTTCTACATGTTCCCGTCCGTAAGGAAGTTCGGACTTGACTCTTCGACCTTCTGCAGAAGAATGATAGAGGAGGTCGGCCTAGCCGCAACTCCGGGCTTCTGCTTCGGCTCCGATGAGCATATACGTCTGACTTACTGCTACTCGGATACGGAGCTCAGACAGGGCCTTGACAGACTGGAATCGTTTATCAGAAAACTGGAGGGCAAATGAACAGATATCTCTCTGCTGCATTTGAAATTGAAGAGTACCTTAACCATGTCCGTGAGACGCTTCACAGACATCCTGAACTCGGCAACAACGAGTATTATACAAGCACCTTCCTTGAGGGTGAACTCAAGCTTCTCGGTCTCGATGTAAAGCGTATTCTCGATACTGCTCTGGTGGCTGTCCTGCACGGAGGAAAACCGGGGAACAGGGTTGCACTCAGAGCCGATATGGACGCTCTTCCGGTAACCGAGGCGACAGGCTGCCCGTTCCAGTCGGAAAACAAAGGGGTAATGCATGCCTGCGGTCATGATATCCATATGACATCAGCTCTCGGAGCAGCCAAGCTTCTTGCCTCAAGGCGAGATGAGCTCAAGGGAGACATAGTTTTCCTGTTCCAGCCCAACGAGGAGGTTTCCGGCGGAGCCCAGAGGATGATAGCAGAAGGGGCACTTGATGGTGTAAAGGCCGTTTTCGGCGGACATGTCGCTCCGGATCTCCCGGTGGGGACCATCGGAATCAAATACGGGAAGTTCTATGCCGCATCCAGCATCTACAGGGTAATCTTCAGAGGCAGAGCCTGCCACGGTGCCACTCCTGAAAAGGGAGCTGATGCACTTCTTACTGCAGCCGAGGCGATTCTGGGACTGAAGACCATCCATCCTGCATCGGGTGACAGGGCAGTGATTTCGACCGGAATCCTGAATGCGGGAACGGCCTGCAACATCATTCCCGAGGAGGCTGTGATCGAAGGTGTGATCAGGACCTTGGGTAAGGATGACAAACGGGAGATGGAAGATAAGTTCAGGTCTGTAATATTAAAAGCCTGCGTAAAATACGGAACTCGAGCCGAAATCATCATCACAGGTTCGTACACCGGAGTAGTGAACACCGATGCCGAAACAAAGCTGATGG
>JAGCUM010000251.1 GCA_017962865.1 Spirochaetales bacterium | reverse complement strand
ATCACCGAAAGCAGGGATTACGCGGCAATCGAGATGCGAAGTCCGCTCTGTACCGTTGCCCTGATGCAGTTCCGCGACGGAAAACTCATAGGAATGGCCCTCTACAGGGCGCAGACCTTCGGCGATGAGTCCGAGACCCTTCTGAACTTCCTGACCCAGTACTACGAGTACGGCAGGGAGATTCCGTCAGAAATCTATGTGTCCCATGAAGTGGATGTGGACCTGATATCCCGCTATTTCAATGACTTTCTGAATGCATCAGTGAAAGTAGTGGTGCCAAAGGAGGGAAGAGACTTCAGAATCCTCCGAATGGCAGCAGAGAACGCCTCGCGTGATGTGGAGAAGAGGCTGCGCAGCAAGGACAACAGCCAGGCACTGGAGATCCTTCGAGATGTCTGCGGCCTTGAGGAGCCGCCCGAGCTCATCGAGGGATTCGACATAGCTCAGCTGAACGGAAAATACACTGTTGCGAGTCTGATTTCCTTCGTAAACGGTAACCCAAATCCTGCAGGATATCGTAGATTCAACATAAAGTCGCTGGATGGGGCCATCGATGACTTCGGAGCCATGCGTGAGGCGGTATACCGCCGATACAGCCGTGTCATCAATGAAAACCTGCAGAAACCCGGGCTGGTACTCATCGACGGAGGCAAGGGACAGGTTAACATAGCACGCGAAGTTCTGGATGATCTGGGCCTTGCGGATGTGCCCGTGGTGGGCCTTGCCAAGCGCTATGAAACCATAGTGTTCGATGATGACCGCCCCGACCTGAGGCTGGATCCTTCCAACGAAGGACTCAGGGTTCTGATTGCAGTGCGTGATGAGTGCCACCGATTTGCCACCGGCGCAAACCAGGCCATGCGTAGCAAGGAGGCCAGTTTCCATCTCCTGCAGAGCGTGCCGGGAATCGGCAAGGCCTCCAGTGAGAAGATCCTCAACGCTTTCACGACTCTCGATGATGTAATCCAATGCTCAGCAGAGGAGATATCCAAACGAGCGGGAATCTCGCTCAGGGCAGCCGAAAACCTCCTGAAACGCCTGAAGGTCTGATTAGTAAATTTTCTGGACAATTTATTGCCCCTTGTCAAAAACAAAACTGCCATGCAATAATTGTAATAAATCTTGCATCCGCTTTCATAGAAAGATGATTCTTTTGGAACAAGGGGGAAGGAACATGGCGCAGGATTCTACGATTTACGATATAGCAGAGAAAGCCGGAGTATCTGCCTCGACGGTTTCGAGGGTCATCAACAATTACCCGTATGTGAATAAAGAGACGCGGGCAAAGGTCCTCAGGGTTATTGCCGAAAGCAATTACATCCAGAACGATTCTGCCCGCAGCCTGGCCACACAGAGCTCCAAGATGGCCGGAATCCTCATTGCAGACGTTAGAACCACCCACCACACCGAAGGCGTCTACTATGTGGAGCACGAGTTCTCAAAGAACGGCTATTCCTGCCTTATATACAATACCGGAACGGATCCCGAGCAGCAGGCCAAATACATCCAGATTCTCAGCCAGAAGAAGGTCGAAGCCGTCGTACTCATGGGATCGGTCTTCCAGAATGTGACGGTACAGAATGCAATCATGGTCTGCATGCCCAATACCCCTGTAGCCATCTGCAACGGCTATCTGGACGGTCCGAACATCTACGGGGTTACTTCCGACGAGCATGGCGGCGTGATGAGTGCCGTGAAGCTGCTTGCCTCGAAGGGCAGAAAGAACATCACCTTCGTTACCAACAGGCTCACACCCAGCAACCGCGAGAAGCTGGAAGGATTCAATGACGGTATCAAGCTGTACATCAGGGACGGCAGCTCGGACGTAGTCGAAATCCAGTCGGGTGAAGTCTCCGACTACGAGGAAGCAACACGCAGGATAATGAAGGAAAACCCAAAAACGGATGCCATCATCTATTCGGAGGACTTCATTGCCATGACCGGTCTCCATGTTCTCTATGAGATGGGAATCAAGGTTCCGGAGCAGGTTGCAGTAATCGGAATGAACAACTCACGCTATGCCAATATCTGCAATCCGTCCCTTACCAGCATCGACAACATGCTCTACGACACAAGTCTCATTGCCGTGCGCAACCTTCTCGATGTCCTCAAGGGCGAAAGGGTGAACCATAAAATGAGCATCGGTTCGGAGCTGGTAGAGAGAAAATCAACGTAATGAGGGTCTGAAAAGACAAAAGTACTTGCGTTTCGGGGAAAACCGTGCAATACTTTTGGGTAGGTGTTGAAAGCGGTTGCAACAATATTTGAAATCAACTGCAACCTTATCGGAGGAGATTTTGAAGATTACAGTCTTGGGAGCAGGTGCAATGGGATCGCTGTTCAGCGGATACCTGTCACGCAAGAATGACGTGACAGTTGTCGATGTAAGTGATGCCATGGTCAACGCAATCAATTCAAATGGGGTCAATATCAAGGAGAAAGACGGGAGCGTACTCACTTTCCGTCCGAAAGCCGTCAGGAATTCAGCGGGAATAGGACCGCAGGACCTGGTAATTGTCTTCGTGAAATCAATGTTCACCATCAGTGCCTTGGAAGGCAACAGAAACCTCATCGGTCCTGACACCTACGTAATGACGCTTCAGAACGGGGCAGGACACGAGAGTAAACTCCTGAAGTTCGCAGATAGAAGACATGTTATCATCGGTTCAACCCAGCACAATAGCTCAGTTATCGAACCCGGACATATTTTCCATGGTGGAAGTGGTGTCACAAGCATCGGTTTGCTTGATGGGGATTCAAGTCCGCTCGAGGAAATCGCTCAGAATCTGACTTCCTGCGGGTTCGTCTGCCATACCGAGAACAATGTCCAGAAGCAGGTCTGGAAGAAGATGTTTACAAACACTGCAGCATCTTCTCTCACTGCGCTTTTCCAGGTTCCGTTGGGATTTATCCATACGGATCCGAACGCCAACTGGCTGATGAAGCAGTTGTGCAGGGAAGCGGTAGAGGTTGCCAATTCCCTCGGTTTGGGAATCGATCTTGAAGAAGTCACAAACGATGTCGAGAAGGTGTGCATCAACGCACCCAACGGATATACATCCATCTATGCCGATATCAGGGACGGCAGACGCAGTGAGGTTGATACCATCAGCGGAAGCGTCGTCGAGGCCGCCCATGTTCAGGGCGTAGCCGTTCCGTACCATGAAATGGTCGTGAAGTGCATCCATGCACTTGAGAATAAAGCCAAGGAGGCAGAATAATGCAGACAGTATATGAACTCAATGGATTGAGGGTAATTGACCTCACAAAGTATATTGACCCGGCAACCGAAACCAGAAGGTGCAAGCTGGACAGGTTCAATACCGGCGGAGCAATCCCCGATTTCCATACCAATGTGGATATCATGACCCACCTGGGAACCCACTGCGAGTGCCCGTACCATCATTTCGAAGACGGTGAAAGCGTAGCTGATCTTCCTCTCACGGCTTTCATGGGAAGGGCTATCTACTATGAGTTCAAGGATCTGGAGCCTCTGAAGCACATCAGTGCGGCAGACCTGGACAAGGCTATCGGAAACAGAGTCAAGCCCGGTGACGTGGTTATTCTTGATTCCTGCTACAAGCTTGCTCCGTTCACACCCAAGACCAACGGCCCCGAGGATAAGAGACTTCTGGTCAACGGCGAGACGGCACAGTGGATGGTCGACCACAAGGTCAAGTGTGTCGGT
>JAGCUM010000024.1 GCA_017962865.1 Spirochaetales bacterium | reverse complement strand
CGGCTCGGCCCCTTGTAGGTGACCGTGACTTCTGCGTTCGGAAGGACCGAAAGCTTCTTGAGGGAGTTGTTGTCCGGATCAGGCAGAAGCTCGTAGGGCTTGTTCATGATGAATCCGCTTAGCTTGCAGCGCTTGATGTAGGTCACCTTGGTCTTCTTGTCCAGATAGATGACGGTGAACACGATGTCTTCCAGGACTTCCTTGTCCGCAAGGCCGCAGTAAGTGATGTCCTTGCCCACGAAAAGCTTGTCGGGCACATTGGAACAATAGTATGTTCCGTTCTTCTGAACGATGAGGATCTTGTCGAACTCCGAGACCTTGAACAGCGGGGTGCCGGTCTTGACGTTGGTTCCGAGATAACCGGTTGCTCCGTCATATCTGAGATCAAGATCACGCTTTGCGACGTCACGCACATCGACCATGTTGAAGTCTGCAATAATGGTCTTGCGCCTGTGGGTCTCGGCATCAAGGTCTGCCTTGATGTTGTTTAGAGTCTTGATGGAATACTCATCCAGATGCGAGAGGTCGTAACCCACCTGCTTGATATCGGCATTGATCTGGTCTATTTCCTGGTGGTTCTTCTCGATATCGAAGAGCGAGATTCTGCGGATTGGGATCTTCAGCAGGTGGTCGATATCCTCGTCCGTTATCTCGCGGACCAGCTGGTCGGCATAGGGCTCGAAACCCGTGCGGATTGCCTGTACAACGGCTTCCTGGGTCCTCTTCTGCTCTATGCGCTTGTAGATTCTCTCCTCGATGAAGATGCGCTCCAGGGTTCTGGTGTGCAGTCTGTCGAACAGATGTCCGCGCTGGACCTCGAGCTCCTTCTTGGAGACTTCCAGGATGTGGTCCGCGTGGTATCGGATTACATCGCTGACGGTGCAGACATGCGGGAGCTTATCGCGGATTACAAGGCAGTTGACCGATATCTTCTGCTCGCAGAGCGTGTAGGCATAGAGGGCATCGACGACGTCCTTGGTGTAGGTTCCCTTGGCCAGGGAGATCTCGATGTTGACCGAGTCCGCCGTGAAGTCGCTGACGCTCTGGATCTTGAGCCTGCCCTTCTTTATGGCATCCTCGATGGACTTGATCATCTTCTCGCTGTCGACACCGAAAGGAAGTTCCTCGATGATTATCTTCTTGGCATTGGAGGTATCGAGCTTGGCCCTGACTGCCACGGAGCCCAGGCCGTCCTGATAGTCCGAGACGTCCATGATTCCGCCGCCGGGGAAATCGGGATAGAGTTCGAAGCTCTCGCCCCTGATGGCGGCTATCTGGGCATCGATGACCTCATGTGCGTTGTGGGGCAGGATCTTGGTGGACATACCGACGGCGATACCTTCGGTGCCCTGGATGAGGACTACGGGGATCTTTGCCGGGAAGACCACAGGCTCCTTGCTTCTGCCGTCGTAGGACTCCACGTACTCGGTGATTTCGGGGTTGTAGAGAACCTTCTTTGCAAACGGCAGGAGGCGGCACTCGATGTATCTGGCGGCAGCAGGTCCGTCGCCGGTCATGAAGTTTCCGTAGTTACCCTGCTTGTCTATGAAGAGGTCGCAGTTGGCAAGATTGACGAGGGCCGTGTAGATGGAGGCATCACCATGGGGATGGTAGTGCATGGTTGAACCGACGACGTTTGCAACCTTGTTGAAGCGACCGTCGTCCATTTCGATCATGGTGTGGAGGATTCTTCTCTGTACGGGCTTCAGTCCGTCCTCGATATCGGGGATGGCCCTGTCCTTTATGACGTATGATGCGTATTCGATGAAGTTCTGACGGAAAAGGTCTTTTGCGTTTGCCATGTCTGCCTCTTCACACCAGATTTTCCATGATGAAATCGCGCCTTTCGGGCGTGTTGTTTCCCATGTAGAAGTTCATAGCCCTGCGTGCATCCGCAAGACTGTCGATGGTCACAGGAATGAGCCTCATGTCCTCGCCTATGAACTGGCCGAATTCCTTTGCGGAGATTTCTCCGAGACCCTTGAAGCGTGTGACCTCGCTGCCCTTGATCTGCTTCATCATGTTGTCGCGCTCCTCTTCGGAGTAGCAATAGGTCGTAACGCTCTTGTTGCGCACCCTGAAGAGCGGCGTGTCCAGAATCCAGACGCGGCCTGCGTGGATCAGATCCTCGAAATAGCTGAGGAAGTATGTCAGAAGCAGGATTCGGATATGGAAGCCGTCGATATCGGCATCGGTTGCAAAGATGACCTTGGAATAGCGAAGGCCGTCGATTCCGTTCTCGATTCCCAAAGCTGCCATGACATTGTAGAGCTCTGCATTCTTGTACATGTCCGTCATTGCCATGCCGTTGGTGTTAAGGGGTTTTCCACGGAGGCTGAAGACTGCCTGTGTCATGACATCACGGGCGGTGTTGAGCGTACCCGATGCGGAATCTCCCTCAGTGAGGAAGATCATCGACCTCTCCCCCATGTCGGCATGCGGGCCCGTCTGTCCGAGGTGGAACTTGCAGTCCTTGAGCTTGGGGATGTTGATGGATATCTTCTTGGCGTTCTCTTTTGCAATCTTCTTGACCTCGGAGAGCTTCTTTCTGATGTTCTCGTTGGTCAGGATCTTCTGGTTCAATAGCTGTGCCGACTCGGGGTTCTTGTGCAGATAATCGATTATGGCTTCCTTGACCTCGTTGATTATCGGCATGCGCACTTCGGTGTTGCCCAGCTTGTTCTTGGTCTGGCTCTCGAAAACCGGGGTCTGTACCTTGATGGAGATGGCACCGACAATACCCTCTCTCACATCCTGCGGGGCCCAGGTGGACTTCTTGAAGAACTCCTTCACGCCGGCAAGAATACCTTCCTTGAAGGCAGCCTGGTGGGTTCCGCCGTCGCTGGTGTACTGGCCGTTTACGTATGAGAAATAGGTCTCGCCGCTGAACTCGCGGGTATGGGTGAATGCGAACTCCAGCATCTTGCTGCGGTAGTGGATTATGTCATAGATTCCGTTGTCCTGGACTTCCTTCTCCAGAAGGTCCAGCAGTCCGTGCTGGCTCTTGAAGATGCGCTTGTTGTAATCCAGAGTCAGGCCGGTGTTCAGATAGCAGTAGTTGTTGAGTCTCTGAGTGATGAACTCATCGTTGAAGGCATAGGG
>JAGCUM010000250.1 GCA_017962865.1 Spirochaetales bacterium | reverse complement strand
CTCCATAGCTGGACAGGCGCTTCTCCCCCCTGCGCTGGAGGAATGTCAGGAAGGTGCAGAACAGCAGGTAGATCAGTGCAACCTCGAGGTAGAGACCGAGTGATTCATAGACCCTGCCGTTGATGACCTGCGCCTGACGGAACATCTCCATGACCGATATCGTTGCTGCCATGGATGTTTCCTTGAGCATCGATATCATGGAGTTTCCGAGTGCGGGGAATGCTGTGCGGAAAGCCTGCGGAAGGGCTACATGCCACATGATCTTGGGAAACGTAAGTCCCACGCAGTAGCCGGCCTCGATCTGTCCTCTGGAGACGCTTTCAAGGGCACCTCTGATGGTTTCCGACATGTATGCGCCTTCGTTGAAGCCCAGAACCAGCATTGCTGCCGTGAATGCAGGAAGCTTGATTCCGATACTGGGCAGACCGAAGAAGACTATGTAGAGCTGAACCAGAAGCGGAGTTCCGCGTGTTATCCAGATGTAGAACCTGCAGAGCTTCTGAAGTCCCCTGACCTTCGCATACTGGATAAGTGCAACCAGAAGCGCAACCGCCAGGGCGATGGCAAACGAGAAGATGGTAAGAGGTACCGTAACCCGGATTCCATAGCCCAGCAGTTTCGGGAAGGAGTCAATCAGTATTGACCAGAGTCTTTCTGACATTATCTATCAGTTTGCCTTTGTAAGATCGGTTCCGAAGTACTTGACGGACAGAGCTGCAAGGCTTCCGTCTGCACGGGCCTGGCTCAGGAATGCATTGATTGCATCCAGCAGGGCAGCTGTCTCTTCACCCTTTCTGATGGGATAGCAGACGGGCTCACCGGCAACGGTCTGGACGATCTTGATGTTTGCTTCGGGATGCTCTTCAAGGTAGCTGTCCACAGATCCTTTTGCATTGATCGTGGAATCGACTCTGCCCTGCTCGATCATCATCATCGTTTCGCCGAGGGTATCGACATAATCGACTGTTGCACCGTACTTCTCTGCAAGCTGGGCATATGTCGAGTTGGGTGAGTTGCTTGTCTTGCGACCCTTGAGGTCCTCAAGAGTATTGATAGTGGTATTGTCGCTGCGAACGACGAGAACGGCTTCAGTGTAGAGGTAGGGATCGGAGAATGAGAACTTCTGGGCTCTCTCTTCGGTGTAGCCTACTCCGTTGCAGGCGATATCGAAGACATTCTGCTCGACGCCGACGAGAATCGATTCCCACGGAACCTCGTGGAACTCGGGCTTTACTCCGAGGCTCTGGGCAAGAAGTGTTCCGAGCTCGACATCGAAGCCGGTAAGGGTATCGCTTGCATCATGGTATGTCCATGGGGTCCAGTTGCCTTCCGTTGCGATGATGAGGGTTCCCCTCTGCTTGATTGTATTAAGGCTGTCCTCTTTTGCTCCTGCTGCAAAAAGCGAAATGAGACATACGGACAGCAGCATTGCCATGATAACTTTCTTCATTGTTATTCTCCTATCTGGTTAGAATATATTAACTGATATCGGTTTTGACAACAACAAGGTCCGCAATAGTTATGAACTATCCCGCAATGCAACCTTCCCCGACTCCCGAGCCGAAGGCCCCTGCTTTCAGACCATTATGCGGATCAGGATCATGTACATAACCGTTCCGGTCAGGATGCTCATGATGGAGTTGCGCTTCCACACCTGCATTCCGACAACGCCTGCAATGGAAATCAGCTCCTGCAGACCGAACGGGAATACGGTGATAGCAGTATCCTTGAGACAATAGATCACAAGCATTCCTATGATTGCCGCGGGAAGAACCTTGCCCAGATAGGCCACAAAAGGCGGAGTCTGCTTCCTAAAGACGATGAACGGAAGAAAGCGAAGGAGAATGGTCACAACTGCCATGACTGCTACAATAATGCCCTCTTTCACTGCTTTGCCTCCTCTTTTTTCCTCAGAAGCGACAGAATCAAGGTAATCAGCAGCATCGAGGGAATCAGGAACTGCTCGCTGCCGAAGACCAGAAGACACAGCAATGTGCTCAGCAGACCCACAAGGGCCGGGATGTGGTCCTTCATCTCAAGCCACTGTTCGGTGAAGGCTGCCACGAAGAGCGCGGTCATGGAGAACTCGATTCCCGCAGTTGAGAAAGGCAGCACTGCCCCCAGAAGGCTTCCGACTACGCTCCCGGTTACCCAATAGCATTGGTTGAAAAGAGAAATCAGGAATCTGTACAGCGTGGCTTCACTCTCATCCGGAGCCTTTCCGTCACAGACGATGGAATAGGTCTCGTCGGTCAGCGCGAAGATGAGATACGGCTTGTACGGGCCGGCATCCTTGTATTTGTCTATCATCGATATGCTGTAGAAAAGATGCCGTGCATTGACCATTATCGTCGTGATGATAGTGGTAATGACCGAAGCCCCCGCAGACAAAAGCCCCACTCCCACGTACTGCATGGACCCTGCGTAGATGGCAGCACTCATGGCAAAGGCCCACAGCACCCCGTACCCCGCATTGCGAAGCAGGATGCCGAATCCTATGCCCAGGACGATGTATCCCGCCATGACCGGAAGAGACTTCAGAAAAGCTTGTCTGACTGTATTGCGCTTCAAACCCCTCACCTCGAACAGTTGTGAGTATTATTATTTCAAACCGCGTTCCTTATCAAGTTGATGATGCTGACCCGTATTGACGCATGAAAGATAATCAAAGACAATTGGAGCATGAGCCTTGTATCCTCGCTGACCCTCATCGTCACCGTTATCCTCATCTACTACGCCCTTATAAGGATATTCGCGGTTCTGTTCAGAATCACGGGACTCCCCAAGGAGAAAGCAGGGTTCCAGGCAGTATCGCTTCTTACGAATGCGGGCTTCACCACCGGTGAGTCGGAGATAATCGTCAGTGAAAAGACAAGAAGACATATCGCTACAGCAGCCATGCTGACCGGTTATTTCTTCTCGGTGCTCATCGTATCGCTGTTCATCAACCTCTTCCTGAGTATCGACTTCTCTGCAATCAATGAGCAGATCCATCTTCTTCTGCTTGAATTCGGCGGAATGATAGCCTTCCTGCTCATCCTCCGCATCCCTGAAGTCGACAAAGCCATCAACAAATTCCTCGACGGGGTTACGATCAGGGTTTTCAAGAAGGCAGCCAAGGAGAACTACATCTCGGTTCTGGATACCTACGGCAAGGATGCAGTCGTAAACATCTTCCTATACAAGGTGCCTGAATTCCTTGAAGGAAAATGTGTAGTCGATACGGATATGAGAAAGCAGTACAACGTGAACATCCTCATGTACACCAGAAACGGACAGAACCACTACGTGACTGCAGACACCATCTTCTCCAACAAGGATGTCCTCATCGCATTCGGCCCCCTGGCCTCAATCAAGGAAGCTTTCCTTCTGAAGGAACACGGGGACAAACAGGATAAAAAGAGAATCTCGGGTGCCGAGGAAAACAGCATTTCCATCATGTCCAACTTCGGTTATCAGATTCTTGCCGATATCAGCCTCAACAGGGTTCCCCCGATGCTTGCGGACAAGAGCCTGCTCGAAAGCAGGATCAAGGACTACTTCTCAATCAACATCATGATGGTCTCGAGGGACGGTGAAACAATCAATATCACGAAGGACACCGTCCTTGCAAAAGGCGATAGGGTCATTGCATTCGGGCCCTATGAAAGCATCAACACCGTCTTCGGAAGCATCTCCGAGTCCTGATTACAACTTCTGCACAAGGATTGTTCCGCTCAGATTCCCTATCCGATCAGCTCCGCTTTCAGCTGTACCCAGAAGATAAAGCCCCGTACTGGACCTGAACGGTCCGATATACATCACGACATCGCCCCATGGGTGGAAATAAGCAAGGTCCCCTGCATCCCCGTCCCCGACAACCGGGTCAGAAACATCCAGACTCTCAGGCGGATAGAATATCTTCTCGTTGTACAGAAAGTCCCCTACCGGCACTTCCAGCGGAAGCATCTCGTAGAGGCTCCTTGATGCAGAACTGTCGTTCAGAGTGAAGATAATGGTATTGCTGCCGTCCGTTACGCTGATTCTCATCCCTGCTTGCGCATCATCTGAAGAGTCAACTGCCTTTGTATTGGCGCAGCTGACCAAAAGGACAAGCAAGATTGCCGCAATCAAGACTATTCTTTTCATATTCTCCCACCTATCAGGTCTTCCTGCTTATCGATCCATGAGGCCTGAACATCATGGATCAGGAATTCCTGCTGCGGCCCAGGCGCCAGAACAGCAGTGCCATCAGCCAGTTGAGGAGACAGACTGCAATCAGAAGTACAGCCCCTACTCCCCAGCCCCACTTCAGGAAGCCGTAGATATCGGTCCTGGGGTTGGACTTGCCCGTCCAGTTGGCCGCATTCACTGCGATGTATCCGATCCCGTACAGAATTGTAGGCACCACTGCCCACAGGGAGCTTCTGGCCTTGAGGCTTTCTTCATGCCTAAGCAGCATCTGGGTGATTATCCCGAGAACCGGGGCAAAGAGATGAAGCCAGAAGCACACCCCGGAAAACATCGGACCATAGCCTAGAGAAGGCCCCAGATAGACCAGAACCACAATCAGGGTGACGCTTACGACGGAGCTTCCGGCCATATGCAGCAGGTACAGTACATTCGGAAGGTTTTCGGCTTTACCGAACAGCAGATAGACAACACAGATCAGGGATGTCAGGGCGCAAAGCAGGTTGGAAAGAACCGTATAGTACTTGAATGCGCCTATTCCGCTCGTAACCAGAACGGCATCGTTTTTGGAAAAGACCATCCAGAAAACAGCGTAGACTACCGACAGGACGACAAGGATGTCCAGTATCATTATCAGTGCCTTCTGTCTGTTTTTCATTTGGTTGCCTCAGTTCATCTATAGCACATCACAAGGTATCTTCTCAAGTAAAATAGT
>JAGCUM010000249.1 GCA_017962865.1 Spirochaetales bacterium | reverse complement strand
TAACCTTCAGCTCTTCATGGATACTGTGGTCGATATCCTCACCGATTCCACCGAAAGGAAAGCCTGCGGAGTCAGGACCCAGCGCAACATGACCTTCACAGCCAAAGCCGTCGTGCTTACGACGGGAACCTTCATGGACGGGCGCATCTTCATAGGCGAGTACGACCGGAGTGCCGGCCGTCTGGGTGAGGAGGCTGCAATCGGGCTGGGAGACGCTCTCAGGCAGAAAGGCTTCTCTGTTGGGAGACTCAAGACGGGAACCCCCGCCCGTGTCAGGTTCTCATCGTTGCATCTGGATCAGATGGAGCGTCAGGACGGCGATGCGGAAGTGGTTCCGTTCAGCTTCATGTACGAGAGCATAGAGCGTCCGATGATCCCCTGCTGGATTACATACACGAACGAGAAGACGCACAAGATAATCAGGGACAACATGCACCGTTCGCCGCTCTATGGCGGAAAGATCGTGGGCAAGGGCCCGAGGTACTGTCCGTCCATCGAGGATAAGGTCGTCCGTTTCCCGGAGCGAGAAAGGCATCAGATATTCGTGGAACCCGAGGGAATCGGAACCCAGGAAATGTACCTCAACGGATTGTCCTCCTCGCTGCCCGAGGAAGTGCAGCTGGATTTCATCCATTCCATAGACGGTCTTCAGGATGCGATAGTCATGCGTCCGGCCTATGCCGTCGAGTATTCCTACCTCGATCCCATCCAGCTCAAGCCATCGCTGGAATCCAAGGTCCTGGAGAACCTCTTCGTCGCAGGCCAGACCAACGGTACCAGCGGCTATGAGGAGGCTGCCTGTCAGGGTCTGATGGCCGGTATCAATGCATGCCAGAAGATAAAGGGGGAGGAGCCCCTTGTTCTCAAGAGAACGGAAGCCTACATAGGGGTGCTGATCGACGATCTCGTAACCATGGGCACCAAGGAGCCCTACCGCATGTTCACCAGCCGTGCTGAGTATCGTCTTAACCTGAGGCACGATACCGCAGACGAGAGGCTTACCCGGAAGGGGCATGATGTCGGACTTGCTACCGACTAGAGGCTCGAAATGCTTCAGAAGAAGATTTCACGCATGGAAAGCCTTCAGGATATCCTCCGTCACAGGGGGTTCGGAGGTCGCAATGCCCTCGATGCTCTCAAGAGTCCGGAGGTAACGATGGATGAACTCGGTTCCGAGATTCCCGAGGTTAATGATTATCCCAAGAGCGCGAGGCTTGCCCTTGAGCTCAAGGTCAAATACGAGGGCTATATCCAGAGGCAGGACAGACAGGTCGAGCGCTTCTCCAAGATGGAGGGAATAAGGATTCCCGAGGACTTCGACTACGATGCCATCGACGGAATCAGCGCCGAGTCCAGGGAAAAGCTCAAGGCAGTCAGGCCGGCTTCCGTCGGACAGGCTTCGAGAATCAGCGGCGTCAGACCGAGTGACATCACCGTTCTGCTGGTGTACCTGAAACAGTGAGGCTTTCATGGACAGCAGACTGAAACAAATACTGGAAAACGGAATCAGGGAGATAGATCCCGAGGTCGCTCAGACAAAAATCATCAGCCGTCTGGGAAAGCTCTATGATGAGATCGAGCTCTTCAATCCCCGCTATGCCCTGGTGAATGCCTCCGGGGAGGAGCTGATCCTAAGACATATTTTGGACTGCCTCGCCCCGATGGGAATCATCAGTGAATATGCCCGTCCGGCCGCTGATGCCGGCAGGGTCAGGTTTGCGGACCTGGGCTCCGGTTCGGGGCTTCCGGGGCTGGTGCTTGCCAGCGTGTTCGACAGCTGGGACATAAGCCTTGTCGAGCGCATGGGAAGAAGGGCAGGGTTTCTGCGAAACACTGTTGCGGTGCTGGGACTGAACTCGGTTGTCAATGTAGTCCAGAAGGATCTTTCAGAGGTTCAGAATCAGTATGACGTGATAACTTTCAGGGCTTTCAGGCCGTTTAAGGACATTATTTCCGATCTGGATAGGATTCTTGCCCCGGGCGGGGTGATCCTGGCTTACAAGAGCAGCGAGGAGAATATCCAGGAGGAAATCCGGGTTCTGGAAAGCTATGAAGGCTCTAGTTTCAGTGCGCAGACAGTCGGCTACAAGGTTCCCATGCTCGATGCCGAAAGGCGGATGTTGGTCGTAAAACGCATCTGAAACGTAATGACATACAAGAAGTAAAATGTTATCATAACTGTATGGCAAAAAAGCGTAGACCCAACATTCTCATGGCACCCATTTGTGCAATCGTCATGATTGCAGTTCTGGCTTCATGTGCATTTCCGTTTATGAATCTTCAGGAAGGGTCCCTGCTTTATGCCGTTCTCAATCCGCTTCATTCGTTTCTCGACGATTATGCCAATGTCTTTGCCGGCGGAAACCTGAGGACCTATGGCCTGATTCCGGTTGCGCTTCTGAGTGTGGTTGACTTTGTCCTTGCCCTGATGGGCTCGGGTCTCATTTCCTTCCTTCTCAGGTGTGTTGCCTTCTACAGCCTCTATCTTCTGGGTACTGCCGTCCAGCACAGGGCCGGGGTATTCAGGGTCCTTTCCAATCTGCCTTCTTTCTATCCGCTGATTGCAGTTGCATCATTTCTGATTTCGGTAGTCCTGCTTCTTCTGATCCGCAGAATCAAGAGGGGAGGTTCCGTCAGAAAGCCAAGGGCTCCGAAAGCCGGATCCGAAATACCCGCTGAGCTTCCCGTTCAGGAAAATGCAGCCGAAGGGCAGGAGCCCGAGCAGCCAAAACCGGTGGAACCCCGTCCGTTCTCCCTTTCCTTCCGCGAGGAGGAGATTCCTCAGGTCACCAAGGAGCCCGAGGTCAAGTACGAGCGTGACCATGCCACCTACCACAAGGCAATCGACAGCCTTGTTGACGTCAAGACTCCGGAGTACCAGACTTTCCCGAACTATTCGCTGACTGCCAGCGTCTCTTCCATAGACAGAGGCAATTTCAATGCTGCCGAGCTTGAAGCCAAGATCCGTGCAGAAGAGCAGCGCAAGATGCAGGAGGAGCTGGAGAGAAAGCGTCAGGAAGAGGAACGCAAGAAGAAAGAGGAAGAAGAGCAGGAGCGCATCCGCCGAGAAGCCGAGGCCAACCGCAAGCGTATCGAGAACCTTTTCAAGCCGCGTACCCTCATCAGGAAGCTCAACGAAGACGTCGAGGTAGAGAAGAGCTTCCCCAGCTATGCCAAGAACGCTCCCAGCGTGGATCTGGCTTCCGTGGAAAACAGAGAGGAAGAACCGAAGGCAGAGCCTGTAACGGAAAACACCTCGTCCTACAGCCCCAGACCCGCAATGCAGTTCGGAGCAGCTTCCGATATCCCGGTATCCCAGATGGGCAATCCCTATGCCTATGAGTCCGCACCCGCCCCGGCTGTTGAGGAAGAAGGGCCACAGCAGGCCGAGCAGAGCACATCCGTATTCAGACAGGCGAGCGAGCAGGCCGAGCAGGATGCCCAGCTCGTGTTCAGAAAGCGTCAGGCAGAGCTCGAGAGAAAGCATCTGGAAGAGATGCAGGAGCTCGAGAGAAAGCGTCAGGAAGCAGAGGAAGCTGCACGCAAGGCAGAGGAACTGCTGCAGCAGACCAAGGCCGAGATGCAGCGTCAGGCCGATCTTGCCAAGGCTGAGGCCGAGCGCCGTGCGGCAGAGGAGAAAGCTGCCGAGGAAGAGGAAGAAGAGGGTATCTCCGATGCTGATATGGCAGCCAACGATGCCAAGGAGAAGGCCAAGGGACCGGATGTGGATTACGTATCCGGCGTTGCCGGCCTGAAGAGCTCGATCGGCGGCAATTCCTATTTGCTGGACAAGCAGAAGTTCAAGTACGAGTTCCCGCCGGAGAACATCCTCAAGCACTATGAGATCAGCGCCAAGGTCTACGAGGATCCCGAGAACGATCCGGACGGTCAGACAATTGTCGAGACCTTCCGCCAGTTCCGCATCGAGACCAGCCTGGTGCACATCCAGCACGGACCTACGTTCACCCTCTATGAGCTGACCCTTGCCAAGGGCATCAAGGTAACGTCGGTGCTGGCCTATTCCGAAAACATCGCAATGGAGCTCTCCGTCGAGGATGTCAGAATCCTGGCTCCGATTCCGGGCAAGGCTCTCATAGGTGTCGAAGTTCCGAACAAGAAGCGCGATATCATCGGTTTCGATGTCATGATGCCTGCTCTGAAGGCAAAGTACTACAAGATCCCGATGGTACTGGGAAAGACCATCACCGGAGATTCGGTTGTCATCGATGTCGCCAAGACCCCGCACCTTCTGGTTGCAGGAACCACCGGCTCCGGAAAATCCGTTGCCATCAACGGCCTCATCTGTTCGGTTCTCTATACCAAGACTCCGAAAGAAGTCCGCATGATAATGGTTGACCCGAAGATGGTCGAGCTTTCGCTTTACAACGGAATCCCGCACCTGCTGACTCCCGTTATCACGGATGCCAAGAAGGCCCTCAAGGCAATGAACTTCGTCGTCGAGGAGATGGAGAGGAGAATGACGCTGTTCTCCAGCATCGGTGCCAAGAAGATCGAGGAGTACAACCAGAAGATCGACGAGAAGAAGCTCGCCAGAGTCAAGCTTCCCTACATCATGGTCATCATCGATGAGTTTGCCGACCTCATGCTTGCAGTCGGCAAGGAGCTTGAGACTTCAATCAAGAGGATTACCGCCGTGGCCAGATTCTGCGGTATCCATCTTATTCTGGCCACACAGAGACCGTCGGCTGATGTCATCACCGGCGTCATCAAGAGCAATATCCCGACGCAGATAGCCTTTGCGGTATCCAACTCCACCAACAGCCGTATC